>NZ_JAFCMC010000011.1:0-193948 GCF_018130085.1 Bradyrhizobium sp. AUGA SZCCT0169
GCGACGGTGGCAATAGAGGCCGTCTCACCGGGGAGAGCGCGTCATAAGCCGTAAAGCCATTGCGCAGGGAATGTCGGATGCTCTCCGCTGCCCTGTATGCTCGTGTGCAGCTTTCTTAGCACAATCGCACACGAGACCGCGGGTGCAGCGCGCATCCGGCATTCCCTGCGCCCTCTGAGTTGAAGGGCGAAGCGATTTGCAAAGCTTCGGGCGCAATGCGTCGCGAGAACGAAGACACACATCCAGTGTCGTCACCCGCGCAGGCGGGTGACCCAGTATCCCAGAGACGTCGATGCTACACCGAGAGGCCGCGGCGTACTGGATCACCGCCTGCGCGGGTGATGACAGCTAGTATGGGGTGGCAGTGTGGGAGGGATCAAGAAGGCCAGCGGTACACAATCAGACTCCCGGAACTGACACGCCCCACAGCCGTTATCTCCCGCCGCCCGTCCGCGTCAATTTCGCCCTATTTTCAAGGCGAAGTGTTCACCCAAACCCCGCATCATCCGCTAAAATAGCCTTCCGCGCCGCCGATCCATGAGGACCGCCATGAGCTTCCGCCGCGATTTCATCACCAAGCCGATTTTCTCCTGGGCCCGCGGCGTGTTGCCGTCGATGTCCGACACCGAGCGCGAGGCGCTGGAGGCCGGCGACGTCTGGTGGGACGCCGATCTCTTCACCGGCAATCCCGACTGGTCGAAATTGCTTGGCTACGCGCCGGCGACGCTGACGGCGGAGGAAGAAGCCTTCCTGCACGGTCCGGTCGATGAACTCTGCGCCATGCTCGACGACTGGAAGATCAATTGGGAATGGCGCGACCTGCCGCCGGAGGCGTGGGCCTTCATCAAGCGCCACAAATTCTTCGGCATGATCATTCCCAAAGAGTATGGCGGCCTCGGCTTCTCGCCCTACGCGCATTCCGAAGTGGTGCGCAAACTCTCATCGCGTTCGCTCACCGCCGCCGTCACCGTGATGGTGCCGAACTCGCTTGGGCCCGGCGAACTCTTGATGCGCTTCGGCACAAAAGAACAGCAGCTGCAATGGCTGCCGCGGCTGGCCGATGGCCGCGACATTCCCTGCTTCGGACTGACCAGTCCGGAAGCCGGCTCCGACGCCGCCTCGATGATCGACACGGGCATCATCTGCAAGGGTCAGTTCGAAGACCGCGAAGTGCTGGGGCTGCGCCTTAACTGGCACAAGCGCTATATCACGCTCGGCCCGGTCGCGACGCTGCTCGGCCTCGCCTTCAAGGCCTACGACCCCGATCATCTGGTGGGCTCAAAGGAAGAGCTTGGCATCACCGTGGCGCTGATCCCGACGCATCTTCCGGGCGTCGAAATCGGCAAGCGCCATCTGCCGGCGATGCAGGTGTTCCAGAACGGCCCGAACTGGGGCCGCGATGTCTTTATCCCGATGGACTTCATCATCGGCGGCCAGGAGCGGCTCGGCCAGGGCTGGAAAATGCTGATGACGGCGCTCGCCGCCGGCCGCGGCATCTCGCTGCCGTCACTGTCGGCCGCGGGCGCCGCCTATGCCGCGCGCACCTCCGGCGCCTATGCCCGCATCCGCGAACAGTTCGGCATCTCCATCTCAAAATTCGAAGGCATCGAGGAGCCGCTGGCGCGCATCGCCGGCACGGCCTATTTGCTCGACGCCGCGCGGCGGCTGACCTGTGCGGCGCTCAACCAGGGTCATCATCCCGCGGTCATTTCCGGCATCATGAAGCTGCACGCCACCGAACGGATGCGGATCGCGATCGACGACGCGATGGACATTCATGGCGGCAAGGCGGTCATCGACGGCCCGCAGAATTATTTGGGCCATCTCTATCGCTCGGTGCCGGTCGGCATCACCGTCGAGGGCGCCAACATCCTGACTCGCAATCTGATCGTGTTCGGGCAGGGCGCGATCCGCGCCCATCCCTATCTGCTCGACGAGATGAACGCGCTCGGCGAGCAAGACCGCGCCAAGGGGCTGGATGCTTTCGACAAGGCGTTCTGGAGTCACGTCGGCCATAGCTTCAAGGCCATGTTCCGCGCCTGGGGTCGAAACTGGACCGGTGGCATGTTCGCGCCGGCGCCGGACGCAGGCGATGCGACCAAATTCTATCGCCAGCTCTCGCGCTACGCGTCGGCGTTCGCGCTCTGCGCCGACATGGCACTGCTGACCCTGGGCGGTGCGCTCAAGCGCAAGGAAATGCTCTCGGCCCGGTTCGGCGATATCCTCTCCGAACTCTATCTGCTTTCGGCCGCGCTGAAGCGCTGGCAGGACGAAGGCCGCCAGCAAGCCGATTTCGCCGCACTGGAATGGTGCATGGCGAGCGGCTTCAAGACCATCGAAAACCGCTTTGCCGAAATCCTCAATAATCTGCCCAATCGCTTCGTCGCAATCATCCTGAAATTCCTGATCCAGCCGTTCGGGGCGCGGGTGGTCGGGCCATCAGACCGGGTCGTCCATCTCTGTGCACAGCTGGTGTTGTCGCCATCGGCGGCGCGTGACCGGCTGACGGCGGATTTGTCACATGTCGATGACGACCGCGGCGTTGCCAGGCTGGAAAAGGCGTTCCTGCTGGTGACGGCCGCAGAGGGCGCCGCGAAGCAACTACACGCCGCGCGGCTGCATGACTGGAAAGAGGCGGTGCAAAAGGGCGTGATCACCCAGTCCGAGGGCGAAAAGCTCGCGGCTGCGCATGAAGCTGTCGCAAAAGTGATCGAGGTCGACGATTTTGCGCCGGAGGCGCTGTCGCCGATTTACAGGAAAGCCGCCGACGTGCATCAATTCTTCCAGGAATTGGGTGAGCAGAGGGCGGCGAGCTGATGGCGCGACCGGTTTTTATTGTCGACGGCAGCCGGACGCCGTTCCTGAAAGCGCGTTCCGGTCCCGGTCCCTTCACCCCGGTCGATCTCGCGGTGCAATGCGGCCGGCCGCTATTGGCCCGGCAGCCCTTTGCGCCCACCGCCTTCGATCAGGTGATTTTGGGCTGCGTCAACGTCATTGCCGACGAGATGAACCCGGCGCGGGTCGCAGCGCTGCGGCTCGGCATGGGCGAAAAAATGGTCGCCTTCACCGTGCAGATCAATTGCGGCTCCGGCATGCAGTCGATCGACACGGGCTACCGCTACATCCGCGAGGGCGTCTCCGACCTGATCCTGGCCGGCGGAGCCGAGGCGCTGAGCCACGCGCCGCTGGTGTGGCCGCAACAGGGCGTGCGCTGGTTCGCCGGCCTTGCCGGTGCCCGGGGTATCGGCGCCAGGATCATGGCCGCGCTCAAGGTGCGGCCGTCTTATTTCAAACCGATCATCGGCCTCGAACGCGGGCTGACGGATCCCATCACCGACCTCAACATGGGCCAGACCGCCGAGGTGGTCGGGCATCTCTTCGGCATCACCCGCGCGCAATCCGATGCCTATGCCGCCGAGAGCCACAAGCGGCTCGCCAATGCCCAGAGCCAGGGCTGGCTGAAGGGCGAGGTCGAAACCGCCTTTGCCCGCGACGGCAAATTCTATGACCATGACGACGGCGTGCGGCCGGATTCCACGGCCGAGACATTGGCAAAACTGAAGCCGGTGTTCGAACGGCCCTGGGGCAAGGTCACCGCCGGCAATTCCTCGCAGATCACCGACGGCGCGTCCTGGGTGATCCTCGCTTCCGAGAAAGCCGTTGCCAAACATGGCCTGACGCCGAAGGCCGTCATCCTCGACAGCCAATGGTCGGCGCTGGATCCCTCGATCATGGGCCTCGGTCCGGTGCTGTCGGCGACTGAACTGTTGAAGCGCAACGAGTTGACGCTCGGCGATATCGAAACCTGGGAATTGAACGAGGCCTTTGCGACCCAGGTGCTGGGCTGTCTTGCAGCCTGGAACGACGAAAAGTTCTGCAGGGAGATTCTGGGCCTCGATGGTGCGGCCGGTGCCATCGACCAGACCAAAATGAATGTCGATGGCGGCGCGATCAGCCTCGGCCATCCCGTCGGCTGCAGCGGCAACCGCATCGTGCTGCATCTCGTCAATGCCATGAAGCGGTTGGGTACACGGCGCGGCATCGCCACCGAATGTATCGGCGGCGGGCAGGGCGGCGCGATGCTGATAGAGACGGTGTGATCATGGAATCAAGGATCATGGACGTTCTCGGCGATCGCGTGCTCGAACTCGGGCCGACACCCGATGCGGGCGGGTCGTACAAAAATTTCAAGCTGACCCGCGACTCCGATGGCATCGCCTGGCTGCTGTTCGACCGCGAAGGCGCCAGCGCCAACACGCTGTCGGCTGATCTGATCGAAGAGCTCAACAAGGTGATTGGCGAGCTGGAAAGCGCACGGCCTGCGGGCCTCGTGATCCGCTCTGCGAAAACATCCGGCTTCATCGCCGGCGCTGATGTCAACGCGTTTCGCGGCGCAAGCGATGTGTTGGCCGTCGAGACCGAAATCGGCCGGGCGCATAAGGTGATCGACCGGCTCGAGGCGCTGCGCTTGCCGACAGTGGCCGTGATCCACGGCTTCTGTCTCGGCGGTGGCCTGGAGGTTGCGCTGGCCTGCCAGATGCGGATCGCGATCGATGATGCGCGCTTCGGCTTTCCCGAGGTGATGCTCGGCCTGCATCCCGGTCTCGGCGGCACCGTGCGTTTCACGCAGCTCGTCAATCCGATGCAGTCGATGCCATTGATGCTGACCGGCAAGACCATCGACGCCCGCAAGGCCAAATCGCTGGGTCTGGTCGACGCGGTGACGCAGGAGCGGCACGTCCGCAGCGCGGTGAAGGATGCCGTGTTCGGGCGGCTGAAGCGCGCTGCACCCGGCGTGCTCACCTCGGTCCTGAACTGGGAGCCGGTGCGCAAACTCCTCGCCTCGCGGATGCGCGGCGAGGCGGCCAAGGCGGCACCGCAGGAACATTACCCCGCGCCCTATGCGCTGATCGATTTGTGGGAACGGTACGGCGGCGACAAGTACGGCATGCTCCGCGCGGAGCAGGCCTCGTTCGCCAAATTGATGGTGACGCCGACAGCGCAGAACCTGATCCGGGTGTTCTTCCTGCGCGAGCAGATGAAGAAGCTCGCCGGCAACGGCAACAAGATCAACCACGTTCATGTCATCGGCGCCGGTGCGATGGGCGGCGATATCGCGGCCTGGTGTGCAGGTCAGGATATGCGGGTGACGCTGGCAGACATGAAGCCCGAACCGATCGCCGGCGCGATCAAGCGCGCGTCTGACTTGTTCGGCAAGATCCTGCGCAAGCGCACTAGCGTGCGCGATGCGCTGGATCGATTGATGCCCGACATGGGCGGCGAGGGTGTCCGCAGCGCCGATCTCATCATCGAGGCGGTGCCGGAAAAGCTGGCGCTGAAGCAGAAGGTTTATGCCGGGCTCGAGCCCATCATGAAGCCCGGCGCGATCCTTGCCACCAACACGTCGAGCATACCGTTGCAGGATCTGCGCACCAGTCTGCAAAAGCCGGAGCGGCTGCTCGGCCTGCATTTCTTCAACCCGGTATCACGGTTGCAACTCGTCGAAGTGGTCAGCCACGACGGCACCGATGCGCAACTCCTGAAGGAGGCGCTGGCGTTCGTCGGCGCCATCGACCGCCTGCCGCTGCCGGTCAAGTCTTCGCCGGGCTTCCTCGTCAACCGCGCGCTGACCCCCTACATGCTCGAAGCGATGGTGATGCTCGACGAGAAGATCGACAAATCCGTCATCGACGCTGCGGCGAAAAAATTCGGCATGCCGATGGGCCCGATCGAGCTCGCCGACCAGGTTGGCCTCGATATCTGCCTCGATGTCGGCGACATGCTGCGCTCGAAATTCGGCGACGCCCTGCCGCCGACGCCTGCGTGGCTGCGCGAAAAGGTCGCCAAGGGCGAACTCGGCCGCAAGTCCGGCAAGGGATTTTACGTCTGGAAGGACGGCAAGGCGGACACGTCGTCGGCCGCGCCTTCCACGACGGAGCCATCGGCGGAAATGATCGATCGGTTGATGCTGCCGATGTCAAATGTCTGCGTCGCCTGCCTGCACGAGGGCATCGTCGACAATGCCGATGTGGTCGACGGCGCCGTCATCTTCGGCACCGGTTATGCGCCGTTCCGCGGCGGCCCGCTGAATTATGCCCGCACCCGCGGCGTGGACAATGTGGTCGCGACCCTGCGCGCGCTCACCGAAAAATTCGGCGGCAGGTTCACGCCCGATGCCGGCTGGGAGAATTTCAAGTGACCGAGACGCATGCCCCGCTGAGCACCGAAACCGAACCGCGCGGCGATCTCTGCATCCGCACGCTGGCGATGCCGGCCGACACCAACGCCAACGGCGACATCTTTGGCGGCTGGCTGCTCAGCCAGATGGATATCGGCGGCGGCGTGTTCGCTTCCAAGATTGCGAATTCCCGCACCGTCACGGTTGCAATCGATGCGATGAATTTTCGCAAGGCCGTCTATGTCGGCGACCTCGTCTCGGTGCACGCCAATCTGGTCCGGATCGGCCGGACCTCGATCACGGTCCATCTCGAGGCTTGGTCGCTGCGCCGCGAGGACCGGCAGTCGATCCTGGTGACCGACGGCAATTTTACCTACGTCTCGATCGATGAGCAGGGCCACCCTCAAGCCATCAAGCGTGAGGGGGCTCCAATCTCGACTTGAGTCTTACGGGCAGGGACGCTCGTAGCCGTCACGGCCGATGAACGTGCCGCGGCGCGGATCATAGCTCCGCGAGCGCATGCAGCGCGGCGTATCGTCATAATACTGCTGCGGCGGCGGCGCGACGTATTGCGCTTCCATGCCGCAATAACGCGGCGAAACGGCGACCCAGCCGCCGGGCTGCTCCACATAGCAGCCGTTGTTGTAATAGCGGTAGCCGCCCGGGCGCGGCTCGCCCTGGGATGCAATCGCAGCTCCCGTGCCGGCGCCGATGATGGCGCCTGCCGCCGCACCGCCGCGTCCACCGAGGGCGCCGCCGACGACACCGCCAAGCACGCCACCGACGATCGCGCCGCCGATCGCATCCTGCGCCACGGCCTGCTGGACCGGTGCGCAAATCGCGAGGGCCAGAAGCGTCGTAACCGCCAATTTCGATACCATGTCCGTTCTCCGGCCTGTTTGTCGCAAATCACTGGATTCGCGGGGAACACTGGCGGTGGCTTTGTCGCAGGTCAAGCCTGCGGAGGGGCCGTTTTTCCCACGAATCCGTATTGCACCGGCCTTGCCGGGCGCTGATTCGCCAGACAATCGTCGATGACGTTTCCGTGTGGGCGCGCCTTCCGGGCTGAGGAACATTTCGGCAGGCGCTCCGTTATTTGCGCGGAATGCCATCGAGGCTGGAAAATATGTCGGATACCTACATTATCGAAGTCGGTTCGCAGACCGCCGGGATCGTCGTGCGTGGCCCCGGCGGGTACCACTTCTTCGCGGCCTCTCGTCGTTTCGACCAGCTGGAAGGCCAGCTGTTCCGCAATGCCCGCGAAGCCGAGCGCGCGGCGAGGCGTCTTGCCATCGGCGATCTGACGCTGGCCGCGTGAAGCAGCCGTCCGTCGTCGTGGGACGATGATGCTCAGAACGGCTGCAAGGCCGGCGGCATAGATTCGGTATTTCCGGTCCGTATTAGTACCGACCAGGTTCACCGCCTGACGGACACCGCAGCGCCTTGGAACTGCGCTGATTTCCGACGATTTTAAGCTCACCCTTTACCAAGGTTTTTTACGCGCAATTTCCTTCCCGCAGCTAGCCTTGCCGACCAATCGGTATGGCGCCCTGATGAATATTCGCAGGCATCTTCGACGGTGGTTTTACATCGGCAGCGCCGCGACGCCGGCGGGCGGTGCGTTGCTGATCGAGCAGTTCCGCATTCTGACGAGCCAAATTCCCATCCTCTATGCCGTGCTGATCGTCGAGAGCGTCAGCGTCTCCTACGTCTTGCCGGCCTCGCTGCCGCTCTGGTTCCGCTTCGGTGTGCCCGGTGCGCTGCTGCTCGTCAGCGTGATCAGGATGATCTACTGGATCAAGCTGCGGAAGGTGGTGCCGACGGCCGAACAGGCGCTCAAGCATCTGTTCAAGACCCGCATCCTGGCGTCCGCGCTCAACGCCGTCTTCGCGGTCTGGACCCTGGTGCTGTTCGACAACGTCGAGGCGGACTCACGCGCGCCATTGGCGCTGCTGGTCTTTCTGGGGTCGGTCGGAAGCGCCTACTGCCTCGGAAGTTTCCCGAGCGCCGCCCGGCTCACGCTGCTGATTTCGGCGGTCCCGATCTCGCTGCGGTTGCTGATCTCGGGTGAAGCACTGCACGTTTGCATCGGCATCAATCTTTGCATGCTGGTGGTGTTGTTGATCCGGATGATCAACACCAACTACGCCGACCTGGTGAATCTCGTCGCCTCGCGCGCGGACCTCGCCGTCGAAGGCGAACGGGCGCGAAGCGCCGAGCTGGCGGCCCTTACGGAACAAGCCAATGCGCGCGAGATCGCCGACCGTTTCGATTCGGCGCTCAACAACATGTCGCAAGGGCTTTGCTTCTTCGACGGTGCGCAGCGGCTCATTGTGTGTAACCGCCGCTATGTCGACATGTACGATTTGCCGCCGGACAGCGTCAAACCTGGTATCTCGCTCAGAGAGATCGTCCATCTGCGCTTCGAGGCGGGAAGCCATCCCGCGATGACCGAGGAGGAATACCTCGCGTGGCGCGATCAGCTCGTCGTCAACGCGGAGCAGCACGACTCGGTTGTCGAACTGGCCAATGGCCGCGTTGTCCGAATTTGCCACCGGCCGATGCCGGATCGCGGCTGGGTGGCGACACACGAAGACATCACCGATCTGAGGCGTCGCGAAGCCTCGTTCCGCCTGTTGTTCGAGGAAAATCCGCTTCCCATGTGGGTGGCCGACGTCAATACGCTTGAGCTTCTGGCCGTCAATGCCGCGACCTGCCGGCACTACGGCTACTCGCGCGAGCAGATGCTGTCGATGAACGTCGAGAATCTGCGTATTCCCGAGGACATCAGGAAGGTTCGCGACGAGTTCCGCCAGCATCAGGGCATGCAGACGGCGCATGATACCCGCCGTCACGTCACGGCCGATGGAAGAATAATCGAGGTGGCGATCGAGGCGCGTCCGCTGCGCTACAACGGCCGCGATGCCTGCGTTGCGGTGGCGTTCGACATGACCGATCGCAAGCGCGCGGAACAACGGATCCTGCATCTGGCCTGGCATGACGCACTGACGGATCTGCCGAACCGTGCCGCGCTGGATGGTCATTTTTCGAAGGTGCTCGACGCGGCCCGGGAACGCAGCGGAAGCTTCGCGGTCCTATGCATCGATTTTGACCGCTTCAAGCAGATCAACGATCTGTTCGGGCATTCGATGGGCGACGCGGCGCTGCGCGAAGCTTCGCGGCGTCTGCAGATGGCGTCACAGGGCGCTTTCCTGGCGCGGATCGGCGGCGACGAATTCATCGCGATCACCGAACAGGACCCGCTGCCGTCGAGTGCGGAGCTGCTTGCCGACCGGCTGCGCGGTGCACTGGACCAGGATATCGAGATCGACGGCCATTCCTTCGAGCTTGATCTCAGCATCGGGATCGCGGTCTATCCCCGCGACGGCCATGATGCGCGGTCGTTGTTCGCTAACGCCGATGCGGCGCTCTATCGTGCCAAGCACGAAGGCCGCGGCGCGATACGTTTCTTCACCGCCACGATGGATCAGCAGTTGCGCGACCGCAGGGCGCTGGAACACGATCTGAAATCGGCCGTGGCAAATGGCGAGCTCTATCTGGAGTATCAGCCGCAGCGGCATGCCAGGGGCGAGATCATCGGATTTGAAGCGCTGGTGCGCTGGATGCATCCGCAACGCGGCCTGGTTCCGCCCGCGGAGTTCGTCCCGATCGCCGAGGAAACCGATCTGATCGTCGAGGTTGGGGAGTGGGTCTTGCGGGAGGCATGCCGCGAAGCCGCGTGCTGGAAGGCGCCGCTGCAGGTCGCCGTCAACGTCTCGGCGATTCAATTCCGCCGCGGCAATCTGCAGCAAATGGTAGGCGATGTTCTGCGCGAAACCGGTATCTCGCCGGCGCGTCTCGAACTCGAAATTACCGAGGGCGTGCTGATCGAGAACGTTGCACGTGCGACGCTGATGCTGAAAGGCCTCAAGAGGCTGGGCGTCAGCATTGCACTGGACGATTTCGGAACCGGATATTCCTCGCTGTCCTATCTGCAAAGCTTCCCGCTCGACCGGATCAAGATCGACCGGTCCTTTATCGCCAGTCTTGGCCGCACCGATCGATCGCTGGCGATCGTTCGCGCCGTCATTGGTCTCGCACACGGGCTTGGACTGCCGGTGCTGGCGGAAGGCGTCGAGACCAATGATCAGCTCAGGACGCTGATATCAGAGGGATGCGATGAAATGCAGGGCTATCTGGTCGGGCGTCCGCGCCGGATCGAAGTTTATGCCAATCTGCTGGGCCGCAGCGATGCAGCCGGCCACATCCGCACTGCGACATAACTCAAAGGCGTCTCGCGGGCCGCGCGGGAAAGAGCGCCGGAGCCGCGTTCAGCTCTGACCGATCAGCCGCTTGCAGAATGCGGCGCTATCGCTGATCGCATCGCGGCCCTTCCAGGCCAGGCCGGACAACAATCCATTGCCGCGCGCGCCGCGCAGTTGCAGGATGTGGCCGACTTCATCGGGAAACCGGCTCACTTCAGTCTCCACATCGGCCACGATCGCGCTCCTGATGTCGCGCAGCCGCGCGCCCCACTCGGAGGCGGCGAGTTCGCGGATGGCGGCCTGCACCGCTGCTTCTGTCTTGTCGATGTCGGCCAGGATGTCGCGCGCGTCGACGACACGGTTTTTCTTCAGGGCAACGCGCAAGGCGATGCGTTTGTCGTCGATCTGGTCAAGCACCATCGAGAAGGATATCGCATAGGGCGTCGCTGCGACGTCGGTTGCGCGCCGGCTGCGCGCGGGTTTGGTGGCAAGACGGAGCAACTCGCGGGGCGTCTTGAGACGTCCAGCAACCAGCGCCAGCGCAAACGGCACCGCGCCGGGATCCTTTTTGCGGAATGCATCCAGCAGCGCCGTGACCTTGTCGACCTGCGCGTCGTTGAATTTGGGAATCTTTTCCGGCAAGGCTTTGCCGAATCCTGCCAGCGCCTCGCGTGCGCGCAGCGCGCCCATGATCTTGACGAGGTCGCTATAGACCGACGGCGAAGCCGTGTAGGCGGCAAGCTTTGTGCGTGCGCGCTCCGCGCCATCGGCCGAAGCCAGGTTTCCCTCCAGCGATTTTGCGACCTTGGTCTGGAAGATCGTTGCCGCCTGCTGCGCGTCGCGCGGGCGGTTGGAGGCGATAAACCCCTTCATCTGGTCTTCGTAGTCGCGGGCCATGATCGGCAGCAGATCGCGGTTGATCCATTCCCAGATCGGAACGAGTGAACTCCGCGCAATCCGGCCCGTATTGGCATGCTCCGGCGCACCCGCGACGACCAGCGGCTCCAGCGGCGCGAAGAAATATTTGGATGGCGTTGGAGCTTCGTTCGGTCCGTCCGGGCGCAGTTCGGCCCGCAGCCTGGCCTGCAGGTCTGCGGTGCCCGGCATGTCGACGCCGCACGCCTCCAGCCGCTCCAGCTCGGTGAGCAGGCAGCTGCGCGTCAGCGGGCTCAACCGCTGGAGGAATTCCCAGATTCGATCGACCCGCATCGCAGCGATTTTCCGATATCTGGCCCGTTTTCCGGGCCAGCGACGGCAATGCAATCACAAAACCGTTAAGAACGGCAAAATCGCACCGGTAAAATGCGGCTGGCGCAATCCCAATGGGCTTATGATGCCTCTCGCACGCCATTTAAACAGATGGTAACCATGAGGTTCGGGCGCGCCGCGTTGACCGGAACCACAAACCACCGCACGATAAGAAACGTTTTCCCCTGAGGTGCCACCCGTGGCCGGACTGTCCAACCGCCAGACTGAAATTCTCAACATCGCCCGCGCCTTTGGCCGGGTGATGGTGGAGGATCTCGCCAAGCGTTTCGAGGTTTCGGCTCAGACCATCCGCAAGGACCTCAACGATCTCTGCGACCAGCGCTCGCTGACGCGGATCCATGGCGGCGCCATCATCGCCTCCGGCGTCGAGAACCTCGCCTATGAAGCGCGCCGCTTCGTCGCCGCCGAGGAGAAGCGGGCAATCGGCATTGCCGCCGCCTCGCGGATTCCGAACGGCTGCTCGCTGTTCATCAATATCGGCACCACGACCGAAGAAGTCGCCAGCGCGCTGACCTCGCATGAGGACCTGCTCGTCATCACCAACAACCTCAACGTCGCGATGCTGCTGTATCGCCATCCGCGCATCGAGGTGATCGTGGCGGGCGGGGCGGTGCGCCGCGCCGACGGCGCGGTGATCGGTTCGACCGCGATCAGCCTGATCGGCCAGTTCAAGGTCGACTACGCCATCATCGGCGCCTCCGCGATCGACGAGGAGGGAGCGCTGCTGGATTTCGACTACCGCGAAGTGCAGGCCGCGCAGGCGATCATCGCGAACGCGCGCAGCGTGATGCTGGTCGCCGACTCGACCAAGCTCAGGCGCAGCGCGCCGGTGCGCATCGCCCATCTCAGCCAGATCCAGACCTTCGTGACCGACGCCGCGCTTCCCGCCGGCCTCGCCAACATCTGCCATACCCGCGGCATCGAGGTGGTCGAGGCGATGGACAAGCCGGCGCCCGATATCGATGAGCCGGTGGCAGAGACGGCATTGACGGTCACGCGGCTGCGCTAGACGCGGAAAGTACTAACCTTCACTTCGTTCCAGCATGAAAAGGCCCCGGCATCGTCCGGGGCTTTCACGACAATTCTGACTTGGAATAGAAAATCTAATCCAGCAGTGCAGGAAAAATGGTTTGTGCTGGATCGACCGGTGCACGAGGTTCTCTCAGGAAAAAGGAGAACCGAATGCAAATCCGATGCATCAATTCCGAAGCGGCCCTCGTGCCGACGACTGGTTATAGCCAGGCGCTTGAGGTCGCCGGTCACACCAGGATGCTTTTTGTGAGCGGCCAAATCCCGGCCGCGGCTGACGGCACGGTGCCCGAGGGCTTTGAAGCGCAGTGCAGGCTCGCCTGGAGCAACGTCGAGGCGCAGCTCAAGGCCGCCAGCATGACGCTCGACAATCTGGTCATGCACCGGACCTACCTCGCGGATCGGCGTTACACCATGATCAATCGCGCGGTGCGAAGCGAGGTCCTTGGCAGCCGGGAAACAGCGCTGACCGTCGTCATCGCCGGAATCTTCGACGAGGCATGGCTGCTCGAAATCGAGGCCGTCGCCGCGGGCTAGGCGATGGACAAGCCGGCCCCGATATCGATGAGCCGGTGGCGGAGACGGCCTCGACCGTCACGCGGATGCGCTAGCTGGCGCCGAAGCGCTTGATGATTTTCTCCAGTGGGATTTGCCCGAGGCAGGCGCCCGAACCGGCGGGCGTTTCGCCGTCCTCGATGGCCTGGGCGTAACGCACGTCCGCATCCGCTTCGATCCGGTGGCGCAACGCGGCCAGCCTGGGATAGGCAGCACCGTCGATGGCCTGATGGAATTCCGCCCAGCGCGCCACGCCGATCAGCGTGGTATCCGCCAGCGTCAGGCGATCGCCGACGAGAAAGTCGGTGTCGCCGATCATCGCTTCCAGCTGATCGTGACGTTTGGCTACGGCCTGGCGGCCGAAGTCGCGCAAGGTCGCCAGCAGCGCGGGTTCGGCAGAAGCCATCTCGAACGCCGCCCACAGCGGGGTGAAGGCGGCGGTGAAGCCGGTATTCACGAAGGCCGTCAGCTGGTGCATGCGGTCGGCTTCGGGTGAGTGCGGGTCGAAGCTGATGCGGCGTTCGATGTCGCGGGCCTCGAGCCATGCGGCGATGGCCATCGTCTCGGTCAGCAAGCGGCCTTCGCCGGTGATGAGCACGGGCGTTTCCTGACGGCCGTTGATGCGGGCATAGCTGTCGTTCTTCATGTCGGCGAGCATGTCGACGCGGCAGAGGTGGTAAGGTTGGCCGACGCGTTCAAAGGCAGCGACGAGCCCCATCGAGCTTCCCGCCGGGAAGCCGTAAAGCAGAATTGGTTCCATCGTTTTCTTTCCGTGATTGAGGTGTGCTGCGCAGCGCACTGGTACATAGGCGATGGCGGCCCCATGTAAATTACGCACTATTCTGTAACCAGGTCCGGCTCATGAAAGACGCTGTCTCACGCTGCCCCATCGAAGAGACCATGCGGGTGCTCAGCGGGCGCTGGCCCACGCTGCTGCTCTATTATCTCAAGGATGGCACCAAAAGGTTCAGCGATCTCAGGCGCGACAATCCGACGGTGTCGCACCGAATGCTGGCGCTGGAGCTGCGTAAGTTGCAGGACGCCGGGATCGTGCGGCGCACCGCCCACGACGGCTACCCGCTCCGCGTCGACTACGATCTCACCGAGGCCGGTCTCGAACTGGTGCCGCTGATCGATGCCTTGGGGGCCTGGTGGGAGGGACGGAGGACGACGGCCTAGGCCGGGCATCACGAGTTTAGCTACGAAGCCCCTGTCTTCTTCATCGGCTGCATTTTGAGTGAGGCTCTGGCGGGGCGCCCTTGCGTTCGTCTCGAACGATGAAGTTGGGCAAAACGCCCCAGTTCCCGTTTTCATCTTGCTTTCGTTTTTCTTTGTGATTAACTCCGATCCGAAAGTTAAATCGCCGAAGTGAAGGGGCGATCGCCGGGGAAGCGTCTGTTGGATCGGATATTCGACCTCGCCATTATCGGAGGCGGCATCAACGGCTGCGGCATCGCGCGCGATGCGGTGGGCCGGGGCAATTCCGTTTTCCTTTGTGAAATGAACGACTTGGCGAGTGGGACGTCGTCCTGGTCGACCAAGCTGGTGCATGGCGGGCTGCGCTATCTCGAATATTACGAGTTTCGTTTGGTCCGCGAGGCGCTGATCGAACGAGAAATCCTCTGGCAGATCGCGCCCCACATCATCCGCCCGCTGCGTTTCGTTTTGCCGCACCATTCGGGGTTGCGGCCGGCATGGCTGCTGAGGCTAGGGTTGTTCCTGTACGACCACATCGGCGGCCGTCATCTGCTGCCGCCGACACGTTCGGTCGATCTCGCGCATGACGAGGTCGGAAAACCCTTGATCGCCAACCGCTACAGCAAAGGTTTTGAGTACTCCGACTGTTTTGTCGATGACGCGCGCCTGGTCGTGCTCACGGCGCGGGACGCGGCCGATCGCGGCGCCGAGATCCGCACGCGCGCGCGGGCGGTCGAGATTACGCAGGTCGATGGCGTCTGGCACGTCACGGTCGAGGATACGCAAAGCGGCACACGCACCACGATCCAGGCGCGTGCGCTGGTCAATGCCGGCGGGCCCTGGGTCGAACAGGTGCTGTCGTCGGGATCGGGCGTCAATGCGCGCGCAAAGGTTCGCCTGGTGCAGGGCTCGCACATCGTGGTGCGCAAGCTCTACGACCACGACCGCGCCTATATTTTCCAGAACGCCGACGGCCGCATCATCTTCGTCATTCCCTATCAGGACGATTTCACGCTGATCGGCACCACCGATCGCGATTACGACGGCGACCCGGCCAAGGTGAAAGCCTCCACCGAAGAGATCGCCTATCTCTGTTCCTCCGCCAGCGAATATCTGGCAAAGCCGGTGAAGCCGGAGGACGTGGTCTGGACTTATTCGGGCGTGCGTCCGCTCTATGACGACGGCGCCAGCGAAGCCAAGGCTGCGACCCGCGATTACGTCTTCGAACTCGATACGCCCGGCGGCGCGCCGCTGCTGTCGATCTATGGCGGCAAGATCACGACCTATCGGCGGCTGGCCGAAGAAGCGCTGGAACGGCTGGCGCCCTACTTGCGCAGTTCAAAGAAGGAAGGCTGGACCGGCAAGGCCGCGCTGCCCGGCGGCGACATGGATGTTTCCGCAATCGCGGCGCTGACGGCGGAACTGACGCGGGACTATCCGTTCCTCATTCCCGCACATGCCAAGCGGTTGGCGCATGCCTATGGCACCCGCGCCAGCAAGGTGCTTGGCAACGCGAAATCGGCGGCCGATCTCGGCCAGTCCTTTGGCGCGACCTTGACGGAGAGCGAAGTCAGGTACCTGATGTCGGCCGAATGGGCCTGCACCGCCGAAGACGTCGCGTGGCGCCGCTCCAAGCTCGGATTGCGGCTGTCCGCGGGCGAAATCGCCGTCCTCGATGAATGGATGGCCGCCCATCGCGCGTCCGGTGAACGCCCCCTGCGTGAAGCGGGAGGACGGACATGAGCGTCACGCTTGAACACGTCACGCGAACCGTCGACGGCATTGCGACCATCCGCGATGTGTCGTTGACGCTTGAGCGCGGCACGCTGAGCGTACTGCTCGGGCCGACGCTTTCCGGCAAGACCTCGATCATGCGGCTGCTCGCCGGGCTCGACAAGCCGGGATCAGGCCGCGTGCTGGTCGACGGCAACGATGTCACCGGATTCGACGTGCGCAAGCGTTCGGTCGCGATGGTCTATCAGCAATTCATCAATTATCCCTCGCTGACGGTCTATGAGAACATCGCCTCGCCGTTGCGGGTGCAGGGCAAGCCGCGCGCGGAAATCGAGAAGCGCGTGCAGGAGGCGTCGCGCCTGCTCAAGCTCGAGCCGTATTTGCACCGTACGCCTTTGCAACTGTCCGGCGGTCAGCAGCAGCGCACCGCGATCGCGCGCGCGCTGGTCAAGGGCGCCGATCTCGTGCTGCTCGACGAGCCGCTCGCCAATCTCGATTACAAGCTGCGCGAGGAACTGCGCACCGAATTGCCGCGCATCTTCGAGGCATCGGGCGCGATCTTCGTCTATGCGACCACCGAGCCCTCCGAAGCGCTGCTGCTTGGCGGCCGCACGGTCTGCATGTGGGAGGGCCAGGTCCTGCAGGCCGGCGATACGCCGAAGGTTTATCGGCATCCCGATACGCTCCGCGTGGCGCAGGTATTTTCAGATCCGCCACTCAACATCGTCGGCATCGAAAAGAAAAATGGCGCGGTGCAATATGCCGGCGGCATCCAGGCGCCGGCCAGCGGGCTCTATGCGTCGCTCGCCGATGGGTCCTATCGCGTCGGCTTCCGCGCCCATCAGCTCGAAGTCGCGAGCGGCATCGCCGGCCGCCACGCGTTTCAGGCCACCGTCACCGTGACCGAGATCACCGGCTCGGAAAGCTTCGTGCATCTCAATCGCGATGCGTCGAACTGGGTCGCGGTGCTGCAGGGCGTCCATGAGTTCGAGCCGGGCCACGTGCTCGACGCCGTGCTCGACCCTGACAATCTCTTCGTGTTTGACGCCGCCGACCGCCTGGTCGCGGCGCCGAAACAAGACAACGCGTGAGGGAGATGCCGTATGGCCCGCATTGACCTCGTCGATCTCGCACATTCCTACGGCGGCAATGACGCCGCGCCCGAATCATTTGCGCTGAAGCCGGTGACGATGACCTGGCGGCAGGGCGGCGCCTATGCGCTGCTCGGGCCATCCGGCTGCGGCAAGACCACGCTGCTCAACCTGATTTCCGGGATCGTGACGCCGTCGCGCGGCCAGATACTGTTCGACGGCGCCGATATCACACCGCTGTCAACCCAGAAGCGCAATATCGCGCAGGTGTTCCAGTTTCCGGTGATCTACGACACCATGACGGTCGGGCAGAACCTCGCATTCCCCTTGAAGAACCGCGGCGTCCCGAAAGCCGAAATCGACGCGCGCGTGAAGCAGATCGCCGATCTGCTCGACCTCACGCCGCATCTCGATCGCAAGGCAACGCGGCTGACCGCCGATGCCAAGCAGAAGATCTCGCTCGGCCGCGGCCTGGTGCGATCAGACGTTGCCGCGATCCTGTTCGACGAGCCGCTGACGGTGATCGATCCCGAATTGAAGTGGCAGTTGCGCTCCAAACTCAAGGCGCTGCATCGCGACCTCGACCTCACGATGATCTACGTCACCCATGACCAGACCGAGGCGCTGACCTTTGCCGATACGGTGGTCGTGATGCATGACGGCAGGGTGGTGCAGAGCGGCACGCCGGCCGAGCTGTTCGACAAGCCCGCGCATACCTTCGTCGGTTACTTCATCGGCTCGCCCGGCATGAACATCGTGCCGGCCGAGGTGAGGGGCCGCGAGGCCCGGATCAGCGGCCATCCGGTCGCGCTGAACCGCAGCTATGACAAGCTGCCGCCGGGCGCGAAGATCGAAGTCGGCGTGCGTCCGGAATTCGTCGACGTCGCGGCACCCGCGCCGGGATTGCTGTCCGCCAATATTGATCGCATCGACGATCTCGGCCGTGTCCGCTTCGCGCGCGTGCGGATCGGCGACGCCAAGTTCGCCGCGCGCGTGCCGCCGGGGTTTTCGGTCTCCGGCGAAACCGCCGGACTGGTTTTCAATCCGTCGCATGTTCACGTCTATGCCGACAGCCGTCTGGTAGAGGGGACAGCCTGATGGACAAGACGATCAACCAAAAAGCCTGGTTCCTGGTGCTGCCGGTGTTTCTGGTGGTCGCATTCTCCGCGATCCTGCCGCTGATGACGGTGGTGAACTATTCGATGCAGGACACCTTCGGCAACAACCAGTTCTTCTGGAACGGCGTCGGCTGGTTCAAGGAACTGCTCGATCCATCGACCGATCTCGGTGGACGGTTCCTGGCCTCGCTCGGCCGCAATCTGCTGTTCTCGGTCATCATTCTTGCGATCGAGGTGCCGCTCGGGATCGTGGTCGCGCTGTCGATGCCGCGCGACGGCTGGAGCGTCGCCGCCTGCCTCGTGATCCTGGCGCTGCCGCTATTGATTCCGTGGAATGTGGTCGGCACCATCTGGCAGATCTTCGGACGGCCCGACATCGGCCTGCTCGGCTACACGCTGAACAGCCTCGGCATCAACTACAACTACGTCTCCAACGAGTTCGACGCCTGGGCCACCGTCATCGTGATGGATGTCTGGCACTGGACCAGCCTGGTCGCACTGTTGTGCTACGCCGGACTGAAGTCGATCCCCGACGCCTATTACCAGGCGGCGCAGATCGACGGCGCCTCGCGCTGGGCGGTGTTCACGGCGATCCAGTTGCCGAAGATGAACCGCGTGCTCTTGATCGCGGTGCTGCTTCGCTTCATGGACAGTTTCATGATCTACACCGAGCCGTTCGTGGTGACCGGCGGCGGTCCCGGCAACTCGACCACCTTCGTCTCGATCGAACTGGTCAAGATCGCGCTCGGCCAATTCGACCTCGGCAAGGCCGCCGCACTCTCGCTGGTCTACAACCTCATCATCCTGATCGTGTGCTGGGTGTTCTATACCGTGATGACAAACGCCGGGGCCGAGCGCCCGGTCAAACAGGGAGCTGAATGATGCATTCGATTCCCGGACGCCGCGTCATCCTCATCACCTTCCTGATCTTCCTGCTGTTGCCGATCTACTGGCTCGTCAACATGAGCTTCAAGACCAATGCCGAGATCGTCTCCACCATGACGCTGTGGCCGCACCAGCCGACGCTGGAAAACTACAGGCGCATCTTCACCGACGAGAGCTGGTATTCCGGCTACATCAACTCGCTGACCTATGTCCTGATCAACACCGTGATCTCGATCGCGGTGGCGCTGCCGGCGGCCTACGGCTTTTCGCGCTACCGTTTTCTCGGCGACAAGCACCTGTTCTTCTGGCTGCTGTCGAACCGGATGGCGCCGGCGGCGGTCTATGCGCTGCCGTTCTTCAATCTCTATTCGGCGATCAATCTGTTCGATACGCCGTGGGCAGTGGCGCTGGCGCATTGCATCTTCAACGTCCCGCTCGCGGTCTGGATCCTCGAAGGGTTCGTCTCGGGCGTGCCACGCGAGATCGATGAGACGGCGTTCCTCGACGGTTACTCGTTCCCGCGCTTCTTCGTCAAGATCCTGGTGCCCTTGATCGCGAGCGGCATCGGCGTCGCGGCCTTCTTCTGCTTCATGTTCTCCTGGGTCGAACTGCTGCTGGCGCGCACGCTGACGTCGGTGAACGCCAAGCCGATCTCGGCGATCATGACCCGAACGGTCTCGGCCGCCGGCATGGATTGGGGCCTGTTGGCGGCCGCCGGCGTGCTCACCATCATCCCCGGCGCGCTGGTGATCTGGTTCGTCCGCAACTACATCGCGCGCGGTTTTGCGCTCGGACGGGTGTAGGGGGTATTCATGGAACACATCGCATGGATGGCCTGGACGCTTCCGACCGCGATCTTCTTCGTGATGCTGTCGCTGACGCTCGGTGTCATGACCTGGCTTGCGGCGGCGTATCCGGAGGCCGAGCGCGTCGGCGTGCTGCGCATTCCGACCACGCGCGGCGACCGGCTGTTCATCTCGCTGGTACTCGCCGCGGTCATCCACCTGTTGTGGATCGCCTTTGTCGGCACCGATGCGATCGCGACGCTGCCGATCGGAGAGGGCGTTGAAATATCGAGCCTGTGGCTCGCTGCCGTGATTTCGCTTGTTTCGGCCGTGGTGGTTTTCCGCACCGTCTGATGAAGCGAAAAAAGACAGATCCGGGATCAACCCGGGCCTGAAAATTGTTTGTCGCTGCAACCGGAGGACTCAACATGCGACGTTTTAGAGGAAGGAACGGCCCATTGACCAAGGAGAGCTTTCTGACGATGACCAGCGCGGCTGCGCTGATCGCGGCTTCCGTGACGATCGCCGCACCTGCTCGCGCGGACGATGCGGTCAATCAGCGCTGGATCGACAGCGAATTCCAACCCTCGACGCTGTCGAAGGCCGACCAGCTGAAGGAACTGCAGTGGTTTGAAAAGGCCGCCCAGCCCTTCAAGGGGATGGAAATCAACGTGGTGTCGGAAACCATCACCACGCATGAATATGAATCCAAGACCCTGGCGAAGGCCTTCACCGAGATCACCGGCATCAAGCTCAAACACGATTTGATCCAGGAAGGTGACGTGGTCGAGAAGCTGCAGACCCAGATGCAGTCCGGCAAGAACGTCTATGACGGCTGGATCAACGACTCGGACCTGATCGGCACCCACTTCCGCTACAACCAGACGGTCGTGCTGTCGGATTACATGACCGGCGAAGGCAAGGACGTCACCAATCCCAATCTCGACGTCAACGACTTCATCGGAAAATCCTTCACCACGGGACCGGACGGCAAGCTCTATCAGCTGCCCGTCCAGCAGTTCGCGAACCTCTATTGGTTCCGTTACGACTGGTTCTCCAATCCCGACTACAAGGCCAAGTTCAAGGCCAAGTATGGCTACGAACTCGGCGTTCCCGTGAACTGGTCGGCCTATGAAGACATCGCCGAGTTCTTCACCAACGACATCAAGGAGATCAACGGCACCAAGGTCTATGGTCACATGGACTACGGCAAGAAGGATCCCTCGCTCGGCTGGCGGTTCACCGATGCCTGGCTGTCGATGGCCGGCAACGGCGACAAGGGTATTCCGAACGGCAAGCCGGTCGACGAATGGGGCATCCGCATGGAAGGCTGCCGTCCGGTCGGTTCATCCGTCGAGCGCGGCGGTGACACCAACGGTCCGGCGGCAGTCTATTCGATCGCCAAATATCTCGACTGGATGAAGAAGTATGCCCCGCCGCAGGCGCAAGGCATGACCTTCGGCGAAGCCGGACCGGTACCGGCGCAAGGCAACATCGCCCAGCAGATCTTCTGGTACACCGCTTTCACCGCCGACATGGTGAAGCCCGGTATTGCCGTCGTGAACGCCGACGGGTCGCCGAAGTGGCGTATGGCGCCGTCGCCGCACGGCTCGTACTGGAAGGAAGGCATGAAGCTCGGCTACCAGGACGCCGGCTCGGCGACGCTCCTGAAGTCGACCCCGGCGGACCGCCGCAAGGCGGCCTGGCTCTATCTGCAGTTCATCACCTCCAAGACGGTGAGCCTGAAAAAGAGCCATGTCGGTCTCACGTTCATTCGTGAATCCGACATCTGGGACAAGTCGTTCACCGAGCGTGCGCCGAAGCTCGGCGGCCTGATCGAGTTCTACCGCTCGCCCGCGCGCGTGCAGTGGACCCCGACCGGCAACAACGTGCCTGATTATCCGAAGCTCGCGCAATTGTGGTGGCAGAACATCGGCGATGCATCGTCCGGTGCGAAGACGCCGCAAGCCGCGATGGACGCCCTGGCGGCAGCCCAGGACTCCGTGCTCGAGCGCCTGGAGAAATCCAACGTGCAGGGCGCCTGCGGACCGAAGCTGAACAAGAAGGAGACCGCGGAGTTCTGGTTCGCCAAGTCGGAGAAGGACGGCAACGTCGCTCCGCAGCGCAAGCTGGCGAACGAGAAGCCGAAGGGCGAAACCGTCGACTACGACACGCTGGTGAAGTCGTGGCCGGCAACACCGCCGAAGCGGGCAGAAGCCAAGTAAGCCTCGCGATTACGAGTGATGCAAAAACTAGAGGCCGGGAGCGATCCCGGCCTTTTTTCTTGTCATTGCGAGCGTAGCGAAGCAATCCATAGTGCGGCATAACGGATAGATGGATTGCTTCGTCGCTGCGCTCCTCGCAATGACGGTGGAGAGAGTTGCGTTCCTACTCCGCTGCCTGCTTCGCCCCGAGCGTCGGATAATCCGTATATCCCTTGGCGCCGCCGCCATAGAACGTCGCCTTGTCGAATGCGTTCAGCGGCGCGCCCTTCTGCAGGCGCTCGACCAAATCGGGGTTGGAGATGAACGGTTTTCCGAATGCGATCAGGTCGGCGGCGTCAGCGTCGAGCACCTTTGTCGCCAGATCGAAATCGTAGCCGTTGTTGGCGACATAGGCCTGCTTGAAGCGCTTGCGCAACGAACCATAGTCGAACGGTGCGATGTCGCGCGGGCCGCCGGTGGCGCCCTCAACGACATGGATGTAGGTCAGCTTCAACGCGTTGAGCCCATCCACGATGTGGTCGAACAGCGGCTGCGGATTGCTATCGGAGACATCATTGGCGGGCGTCACCGGCGAAATGCGGATGCCGGTGCGCTCGGGGCCGGCGACCGCGGCCACCGCCTTCGATACTTCCAGCATCAATTTGGCGCGGTTCTCGATTGAACCACCATAGGCATCGGTACGCTTGTTGGTGCCGTCTTTGGCGAACTGGTCGAGCAGGTAGCCGTTGGCGCCGTGGATTTCGATGCCGTCGAAACCGGCGGCGAGCGCATTCTCGGTGCCGCGCTTGAAGTCTTCGATGATCCCTGGAATTTCCGACAGCTCGAGTTCGCGCGGCTCGGAGATCTCGGTGAAGGTGCCGTTGACAAAAGTCTTGCCCTTGGCGCGGATCGCGGACGGAGCCACCGGCTTGCCACCGCCGGGCTGCAATGAATCGTGCGAGATGCGGCCGACATGCCAGATCTGGATGAAGATGCGCCCGCCGTTTTCATGGACGCGGTCGGTGACCTTGCGCCAGCCCGCAACCTGCTCCTTCGAATAGATGCCGGGCGTGTCCTGATAGCCCTGGCCCTGCTGCGAGATCTGGCTGGCCTCGGTGATCAGCAATCCCGCGGAAGCGCGCTGGCCGTAATAGTCGATGGCAAGCTCGCTCGGCACAAAGCTGCCAGGCACTGCGCGGTTGCGGGTCAGCGGCGCCATGACGAGGCGGTTCGGCAGCGAGATTCCGCCAAGCTTGTAGGGCTCGAATAGTTTGGTCTGGCTCATGAAGGGATTTCCGATGGATGGATGATTAGGGGAGAGTTGGGCATTACGGCGGATTGCGCAATGCCCAAAGGTACTCGGAAGCCATTCGGTCGCTGCAGGCTAGGTCCGCACAATCCCCGCCATATGGCCGGCGTCGAGGAACAGGGTGTGGGCGTTGACGTAGGATGATTCATTCGAAATCAGGAACAGCGCAGCATAGGCGACCTCCCAGCCGGTGCCCTGGCGGCCAAACGGCACTGTGAGCGCACGATCGGCCCGCCTGCGGCTGGCGTCGCGGCCCATCGGGGAATCGATAAAGCCGGGCGCGATCACATTGCAGCGAATGCCCTTTTCCTCGCCGGCCCGTGCGATGGCGCGGCCGAGCGCGATCTGGGCGGCCTTGGAGGATTCATAGGCCGGGTTGCGGCCATTGGCGCGCTGGCTCGCCATCGACGAGGTCAGCGTGATCGCGCCGCCCGGCGACATCATTTCGATCGCCGCTTGCGCGAACAGCATGTGGCTGCGCACGTTGACGGCGTAATCCTTGTCCCAGGCTTCCGCCGTCATCTTCGGCAACGACAGCCCGCAGGAAATGCCGACATTCAACGCGAGCCCGTCGAGGCCGCCGAGTTGTTTCGCGCAGCGCGCGATCGCCGGCCCAATCGCTGATGCGTCGGAGACGTCGACCACGTCGGTGAACGCCCTGCCGCCTTCGCTTGTGATCTGCTTGACCGTATCATCGGCGGCTTCCTTGTTGACGTCGATGCACGCCACATGCGCACCCTCGCGCGCGAACAGCACCGACATCGCGCGGCCGTTACCAATCGGCGGCTCCTCGTCGACGATGTTGCGCTGGCCGGCCCCGACCACGATGATGCGGCGGCCCTGCAGGCGGCCACGACCCGGAGCGAGGCCGAGTGTTTCGGCGTGAAGCGAAGCGGCGGGATCGAGTTGCTTTGGTGCTTGCGTGGTGGTGGACATCGGCAGTCTCCCTTCAGCATCTTGTTCTTGCTGAAGGGAGCACTAGCACGGCATAGCCAGTGACGCTAAGGCGTCCAGTCTTGCCAGGCGAAACAGATCACTTCGCGCCCATGTAATCTCGCTTGCCTACCTCGACGCCATTGTGGCGCAGGATGCCGTGGGCGATGGCGGCATGGAAGTAGAATTGCGGAAGCGAGAAGTTCGAGATGAATTGCTGGCCCTTCAGCGTCATGGTCTTGTCCGGCCCCATCGGAAAGGTGACGTCTTTGGTGTCGGCGCCCTCGAACTGCTCTGATTTGAACGACTTGACGTAGTCGATGGTTTTCGCGAGCCGCTGGCGCAATTCTTCAAAGGTCTTTTCGGTATCGGGTGTCGACGGCACTTCGCTGTGGGTGACGCGGGCGCAGCCCCTGACCGCAAAATCGGTGGCGAGCTGAATCTGCTTGGAGAGCGGCAGCATGTCCGGAGAAAGCCGCGAGCCGAGCAACACGTCGGGCTGGATCTTCTTCGCCTCGCAATGCGCTTCTGCCTTGGTGAGCAAGCCGGAGAGGCTGCCGAGAATTTGCAGATAGGCCGGAACGGTGGCGTCGTAAAAGGACATGTGATGCTCTTTTCGTTGTGTGGAATTTTATGGCATGCAGAGACTGCGTGCTGCAGGTGGGGCGGGGGAGAGGGAATTACAACGCCGGGAAGGGGTGAAATGTAGTCAAATATTTCCGGCTGGCGTCGGACGCGCCAGCTGCAGGATTCATCGACCCTCATCCTGAGGAGCGGCCTCTTGGCCGCGTCTCGAAGGATGCAGGCCCGTCTGTGGCCTCATGGTTCGAGACGGCGCAAGGGCGCCTCCTCACCATGAGGAGGGGCGCTATCTCACCTGCGGCATCGCCGCCGCCGCCGGCTCCGCACGCGGCCCGCGCATCCGCGCCAGTAACTCCGCGGTCGGCCAGGAATCCGCCGGCAGCCCGTACTTGATCTGCATCGTCTTCACGGCGGTGCGGCTGAGCTGTCCCATGATGCCGTCGACCTTGCCGACATTGAAACCGGCGCGCACCAGGAGGTGCTGCAATTCCTTGAGCTCGTTGAGCGGCAGTTGCGCCACCGGCGCGGCTGGCTGGCGCATCGGCGCCGCGCCCGCGATGCGGGTCGCGAGATAACCGGCGGTGGTCGAATAGATCAGCGAGTTGTTCCATTCGGTGTAGGCGGCGAAATTCGCGTAGGCCAGGAACGCCGGTCCGTTGCGGCCCATCGGCAACAGCATCGACGCCGGCAGATCGTCGTTCGGCAATGGCTTGCCGTCGGCAAAGGTGACGCCGAGCTGCGCCCATTTCGAGCGCGGCAGCTTGATGGTGAGGTCGGCCTGGTCCCAAGGAAAACTTGAAGCGAGATTCTGTGGCGCGCGCACTTCCTGCAACCACGGTTCGCCGCGCCGCCACTTCAATCCATTGGCGATGTAGTTCGCGGTCGAGCCGATCACGTCGGGCGCGCTGTGCAGGAGATCGCGATGGCCGTCGCCGTCGTAGTCGACCGCATAATTGAAATAATGCGTCGGCAGAAATTGCGTCTGCCCGAGTTCGCCGGCCCACGATCCGATCATTTCGCTTGCCGTGAGGTCGCCGCGATCGACGATCTTGAGCGCGGCGATGGTCTCCTTCTGGAACATCTCCGAGCGGCGGCAGTCATACGCCAGCGACACCAGCGACGGCAGCGTATGCAGCTTGCCGAGCTCGGCGCCAAAACTGCTCTCCAGCCCCCAGAACGCGGCGATCACGGCCGGCGGCACGCCATATTCCTTCTCGGCGCGATTGAACGCCGCCTGATGCATCCGGATTCGCGCCTGCGCGTTTTTCGCCGCGCCGTCGGATGCCCTGTTCCGCGAAAACTCGGTGAACACCTGCCCGAACACGCGCTGGCCGCGGTCGCGATTGACGATGCTCTGGTCGTAGGTGAGGTAGGGTGCGGCTTCCGCCATCGCGCGCTGCGAGACGCCTTCCGCCACCGCCTTCTGCTTGAGCTCAGTGAGGAAGCGATCGAAACTCATGCCGTTGTGGCACGCCGCACCGCCCCGCGGGCTTGCTGCGACCGGCCGCGGGGCTGGCTGCTGGCCCGGCACCGCGACCGGTTTGGGCTGAGGCGCAGCCGCGGGCCTGGCGGGCGCGGGCCTGACGGGAGCCAGGGCTGGTTGGGACAATGCGGCAGAGGAAACGGCAAGGGCTGCAAAAATTGTGACCGCAACGTGAATTCTGATCGAAAGGGTCGGCATCAAGTTCACCGGCTCGCGTGGGAGGGACTGCAATTTGTACAGCCTGTGGGCCGCATCAGTGCAAGCGTAATCCGCCGCCACGTCCACCAATCCCCGGCCAACCGGCGCAAGCCGGCGTCCGACGATGTGAGAACAAGCCCGCTTCCTGCATAGGAGCCTGCCGCCAGAACCGCAGCCCGGAGGCTGTTCCAACCCGCATCGCCCGTGTAGGCTACCGCAACTGCCGGCCAGATAGGCCGACGTCCAAATGGGGCGGGCAGAAAAGGGGAGATGACGGACAACCATGACGGAACTCCGATATTTGGCGCCCAATTCGCTTGATGAAGCGATCAAGGCGTTCGCCGCGGCCGGAAGTGCAGGGCGCATCCTGGCCGGCGGTACCGATCTTCTGGTGCAAATGCGTGCCGGCGTCGTGAAGCCGGGCCTGATCGTCGACATCAAGAAAATCGCCGAGATGACGGAAATCGAGCAAACCGCCGATGGCGGGTTTCGCGTCGGCGCCGCCGTTTCCGGCATGGCGCTGCATGACCATGTCAGTTTCGGCAAGGTCTGGCCCGGCGTGCTGGAGGCCGTCAACCTGATCGGCTCCAAACAAGTCCAGGGGCGGGCGTCCGCCGGCGGCAATCTCTGCAACGGCTCGCCGGCCGGCGACAGCGTGCCGGCCATGGTCGCGGCCGGTGCCATCGTCACGGTGCAAGGGCCGGATGGCCGCCGCGAAATGCCGGTGGAACAGGTGCCGGCGGGTCCGGGCCGCACCAATTTCAAGCCCGGTGAAATCCTGATCAGTTTTACCTTGCCGCCGCGTCCCAAAGGCTCGAGCGACGCGTATTTGCGCATGATCCCGCGCACTGAAATGGACATCGCCGTGGTCGGCCTCGGCGTCAGCCTGACGCTGAAGGACGGCGTCTGCACCGCCGCCCGCGTCGGTCTCGGCGCTGTCGCGCCGACCGTGCTACTGGTTGAAGCGGCCGCCAAAGCCCTGATCGGCAGCAAGCTCGACGACGCCGCGCTCAATGCGGCCGCCGCCGCCTGTTCCGCCGCCTGCCGTCCGATCGACGACAAGCGCGGCACGATCGCTTATCGCACCAAAGTGGCCGGTGTGCTGCTCAAGCGCACCACCGCGATTGCCGCCCAACGCGCCAAAGGGAATTAAGCTTCATGGCCAAGGTCCACGTGTCAACCACCATCAACGGCGAACCGTCAGAGTTTCTCTGTGAGCCCAACGACACCATGCTCGATGCGCTGCGCGGGCCGCTCGGGCTCACCGGCTCCAAGGAGGGCTGTGCCTCCGGCGACTGCGGCGCCTGCAGCATCACGGTCGATGACAACCTCATCTGTTCCTGCCTGATGCTCGCGGTCGAATCCGAGGGCCACGAACTCCGCACCATCGAGGGCATGGCCCAGGGCGAAAAGCTGCATCCGCTGCAGCAGAAGTTTCTGGAAATGGCCGCGCTTCAGTGCGGCATCTGCACCTCGGGCATGCTGGTGGCATCGGACGCGCTGCTGAAGCGGAATCCGAAGCCGAGCGAGGAAGAGGTTCGCTTCTGGCTCGCCGGCAATCTCTGCCGGTGCACCGGTTATGACAAGATCGTTCGCGCTGTCATGGACACCGCGGCCGAAATGCGCGCCCAATAACAGCCGGAGCCAGCACCATGACCGTCGTTACCAACAACAAGTGGATCGGCCAGCGCACTATTCGTCCAGACGGCATGGACAAGGTGACCGGCCGCGCGCAGTTCGCCGCCGACACCAATATGCCCGGCATGATCTGGGGCAAGGTGTTGCGCAGCCCGCACGCGCATGCGCGCATCAAATCGATCAACACGGCGAAGGCGGAAGCGCTGCCCGGCGTCAAGGCCGTCGTCACCGCGCGCGACATCGTCGATTTCCCGATCGAGAAGGGCGCCGTCATGCTCGGCATCCAGGACATGCGCTGGATGTGCCGCAACGTGATGGCGCGCGAAAAGGCGCTGTTTCCCGGGCACCCCATTGCGGCCGTTGCCGCGACCACCGAAGCGATCGCGGCGGAAGCCTGCAATCTGATCGAGGTCGACTACGAAGTGCTGCCTTTCGTGATCGAGATCGAGGACGCGATCAAATCCGACGCGCCGATCCTGCACGAGTTCAACAAGTTCGAGGGCAAGCCCTCCAACATCGCCGGCCGGCTCGAGCACAAGAAGGGTGATATCGCCGACGGCTTCAAGAAGGCCGACATCGTCATCGAGCGCACCTTCACGACGCGCCCGGTGCATCAGGGCTATATCGAGCCGCATGCCTGCCTGATCAGCGTCGCGCCCGATGGCAAGACCACGATCTGGAGCTCCAGCCAGGGCCAGTTCATGGTCCGCGCGATGACGGCCTATCTCACCGGCATCCCGCAGAGCGACATCCGCGCCATCCCCGCCGAGATCGGCGGCGGTTTTGGTGGCAAGACCATCGTCTATCTCGAGCCGCTGGCGACGCTGCTGGCGAAAAAGTCCGGCCGCCCGGTGAAGATGGTGATGACGCGCGAGGAAGTGATGCGCGCGACCGGGCCGACGTCAGGCTCGAAGAGCACGGTGAAGATCGGCGCCACCAAGGACGGCAAGATCGTCGCCGCGCACGGCACCTTCTATCTGCAGGCCGGAGCGCTGCCGGGTTCGCCGATCCGCGGCGCGGCCGGCTGCAGCTTTACGCCGTACGACATCCCGAACCTGCTGTCGGAAGGCTATGACGTCTGCTCCAACCGCTCGAAGGTTGCGGCCTATCGCGCGCCGGGCGCGCCGATCGGCGCCTATGCGGTGGAATGCGTGCTCGACGAGGTCGCCGAGGCGCTGAAGATGGACCCGCTCGACTTCCGCCTGAAGAACGCCGCCAAGGAAGGAACGAAAGCCGCGCACGGCCCGACCTTCCCGCGCATCGGGTACATCGAGACGGTGGAAGCGGCAAAGGCGTCGGATCATTACAAGGCGCCGCTCGGAAAACTTCAAGGACGCGGCGTCGCTTCCGGCTTCTGGTTCAACGCCGGCGGCGAATCCTCCGCGCAGGTCAACATCACCGAGGACGGCAACGTCGTCGTCACCACGGGTCATCCCGATATCGGCGGCTCGCGCGCCGGCATCGCCAACATCTGCGCCGAACTGCTCGGCATCGACTATCGCCGCGTCTCCGTCATCATCGGCGATACCCAAACCATCGGCTTCTCGAACCTCACCGGCGGCAGCCGCGTGCTGTTCGCTTCCTCGATCGTGGTGACGCAGTCGACCGAACAGATCATCAAGACCTTGCGCGAACGCGCCGCAAAAATCTGGGAGATCGATCCCGAGGCGGTGAAGTGGGAGGACGGCGCGGCGCATCCGGTGAGCCCGAATGCCGGCCAGTTCCCGCCGCTGACGCTAAAAGATCTCGCCGAGAAAGCGCCCGCGATGGGCGGCCCGATCGGCGCCGGCGTGCAGCTCAACACCACGGGCGCGGATGGCGGCTTCGGCACGCATATCTGCGACGTCGAGGTCGACGTCGATCTCGGTATCGCGCGCGTGACCCGCTACACCGCCGTGCAGGATGTCGGCCGCGCCATCCACCCCGGCTATGTCGAGGGCCAGCTGCAGGGCGGCGTCGCGCAAGGCATCGGCTGGGCGCTGAACGAGGAATACATCTACACCAGGGAGGGCAAGGTCGATAATCCCGGCTTCCTCGACTATCGCATGCCTGTGTGTTCGGACCTGCCGATGATTGACTGCATCATGGTCGAGGTGCCGAACCCGAAACACCCGCAAGGCGTCAAGGGCGTCGGCGAAGTGCCGCTGGTCCCCGTGATGGCCGCGGTGGCGAATGCGATCTACAACGCGCTCGGCAAACGCTTCTACGCCTTGCCGATGTCGCCGCCGAAGGTGCTGGAAGTGATCGACGCGCCGGAGACACGGCAGGCCGCGGAGTAAGCCAGCGTCGTTGCGAAGCCCGTAGGGTGGGTGGAGCGACTTGTTCGCCGTAGCTCAAAGAGCGAAGGCGGAAGCGATACCCACCACTTGTTCCGACAAAAGAAAGATGGTGGGTTACGCTTCGCTTACCCACCATACTTCTTGACCCGCCATTTGCACCATCCATGCTGAGACAGCAGGCGTAGCCCGGATGAGCGAAAGCGACATCCGGGTCTTCTTTCCAATCCCGCATGTCGCTGCCCTCATGCGGGCTACAAGATATCTGCGTAGGGTGGGTGGAGCGACTTGTCCGCCGTAGCTCAAAGAGCGAAGGCGGAAGCGATACCCACCAGTTGTTTCGACGAAAGAAGATGGTGGGTTACGCTTCGCTAACCCACCCTGCGAACTACGCGAAAAACAACAAAGGGGAGACCAGCCATGGAAGACGTTGCAGCCCGGCGCGCGGCGCAATCGCTGCTTGCGGCACATAAGGCCAACGTGCAATTCACCTCGCTCGCTCCGCCGGACAAACCCGCCACGATCTCGGACGCCTACGACATTCAGGACAGCTATGTCGCGCTGCTCCGCGGTGAGCACGGCGAGGCCGTCGGCTACAAGGTCGGGCTGACGTCGGCAACGATGCAGAAGTTCTGCGGGATCGACCATCCGATCGCCGGCGTGGTGCTCGCAAGCCGCGTGTATCGATCCGGCGCGACGATCCGTCGTGCGGATTTCGGGCGGCTCGGCCTCGAATTCGAAATTGCCGTTCGCATCAAATCCGATGTGCCGGTCACGGCTGCGCCGGTGACCGCTGAGATGATCGCGCCGCATGTCGGCGGTGTCTGCGCAGCCATCGAAATCGTGGATGACCGCAACGCCGATTACGGCAATCTCGATGTGCTTTCGCTGGTATCGGATAATTCCTGGAATGGCGGCATCGTGCTGTCGGACTTCGCGGCGAAATTGCCCGACCTGGGGCCGGTGATGGGACGTGCCACAAAGGATGGCGTTGATATCGGCGAGGGCCAAGGCCGCGACATCCTCGGCCATCCCTTCAACTCCGTCGCCTGGCTTGCCACGCAGCTCAATTCGCGGGGGGCGGGGCTGAAAGCCGGTCAGGTGGTGATGACCGGCAGCGTCATGAAGACCGTGTTTCCGGATAGCGATGCCAGCTATCGTTTCAGTCTCGAGGGCATCGGCATCGTCGACGTGCAGGTGCGTTAGGGCGGCGAACGCCTGCGGTCGATCCTGGCAAAGGTAATGTCGTCGCGCGCGACCACCTGCTCGCTACGTCGTCGTGGCGACAACTGCGGTCTGTGGCACCTGCTCGCCGCCCACGGATGCGGGCTTGGTCGCGTCGTTGCGCTGATGTCCTCCGAGACTGCGGCGATAGCGTTGCAGTGGCCGTTCGACAGCCAGGTAGCTGACCGTAGCCATGGCGATCGAAAAACCGAGGACGATCGGACCAGTCAGGTACCAGGGAAACAACTCCCTGAGGTAGATGGCTGCCGGATAATGCCACAGATACATGCCGTAAGAGATGAGGCCGATGCCAACCAGCGGTGGTGCAGACAACACCAGACTGACCCTCGATTCTTTTGTCGAAGCCGAGATCAGCAAGCCTGAGGCGGCGATATGGGCAACATTGGTCATGATCACCAACGACCAGGGCGCGCGCCAAAAACCGATCGCGAGGCAGACGGTGAGTGCAGCCCACGCGACGACGCCCGCGACATTGGCTGCTCTTTCCGAGATCAGGTCCTTGTGCCGGAGGGCTGTCGCCAGCAGCGCGCCGCAAATCAGGCCATCGATCCGCGTATCAAAGCGATAATACGTCGCGTCCCATCCCTGGGTTTCATAGATGTATATGCGCCATGCGCTGGCGAGCAAATAGAGGCCGAAGAGAACGACCAGACGCCCGCGAGGCCCGATGCGCGCCAGCAGCAGAACTGCGAGCGGCCAGATCAGATAAAAGTGCTCTTCGACCGAGAGCGACCACGTGTGAATCAGCACTTTCGGATTGTGCCAGAAGGCCTGCGAATAGTCGGTCAGATAAAATGCCGCCAGCGCGGCGTCGCGCACATGCGACATGAGGTCGAGCTGCGGCCAGAGCAGGGGGGCAATCAGCAGATACGCCGCCAGAAACAGCAGCAGGGGCGGGGTGAGACGGAGCAACCGGCGCAGATAGAATCTCCACAGGTCGATCCGTCCCGTCGCGCCGACTTCGTCCACGAGAAGCCGCGTAATCAGAAAGCCGCTCAGAACGAAAAACAGATCGACGCCAAAATAACCCTGGTCGAATACCGTAACGTCGCAGTGATCTGCGATGACCAGGAGCACTGCGACCGCCCGCAATCCATCCAATGCTGGATTGTATGGAAACGGCAGCGCCAACAGAGCCCCCTTGTGCGGCGCAGCCGCGACGGTCGTTGTTACTGAACCGCCGCAGCCATGGGTTCTTTCCGGGACCCTGGCAGTTCGATAGGGGAAAATACTGAGGAAAGTTTACGCACTCCTTAATTTCACAACCTAAACTTGCTAACGTCCTTTCGCCGGGCCCGTTATGTATTGCACGCTACAGCGCTATGGCCGGCGGTTGATCCTGCGGTGATATCGTCACGCGTGACGGTTGTGTTGTCCAGGAAGGGAAGCCGCGGCATTTGCGAAGGCTTCTCTTAACTTACGTGAACATCTGAAGCGGCCGAAAGGCCGTGCGTCGGACCGGCGATCGCCTTCTCGCGCGCGGATCGGCATGTTCATTCAGCCTGCAAATCAGTTCATGCTCGCGATTACAATTTTCGCCTCGCGTTTTTTGGATCATTAACTACGAGGCGACGCCTCTGTAGCGGTTCGATGCGCCAACCCTTAGTTGGTACCGATTGTTAGTTCTCCTCATGCGAGAGTTGTTTTCATGCGCAGAGACGGCCAGTATGCGGTTTGGTTCAAGACCTCGCGTGGCGAAGGCACCGGCATCGTGCACCTTGCAAATGGCATCATATCGGGCGGCGACAGCTTCTTCACCTATAGCGGCTCCTACCAGGTCGATAACGACCATTTCACCGCGGCGTTGACGACCACGCGCCATGCCGCAGGTCCGCCCACGCTGTTCGGCCTCGACGTGGTCGACGTAGAACTTGCGGGGAGATTCAAGGGCAGGCTGGCGTCGTGCTCGGGAACGGCCAAACAGGCGCCGGGCCTGCCGTTCGAGGCCACGCTGATCCCCCGCGAAGAACAGTCGCCCGAACCCGATCGTAGCCGCGCAGGAAAATTGCCCGATGGCTCCGATGCCAGGCGCCCGGTCCGCCATCCCGTTGTGCGTGGATTATCCAGGGGCTGATCGCGCCCGAGTGGAATTGGAATTATTTAAGGCGGCCTCCGGGCGCGCGCGAAACGGCGCGCCGCAGAAACGCGCCAATTTCGCAGGAGAAGGACATGTCGCACGGAATGGCACCCAGGGAGATTTTGCCCATGTCTGAAGTGATACCGTTCCCACCCAAGCCACAGCCGAAATCGATCGCGGACGAAACCGCTGAATTCCTGCAGCTGCTGGAGCGGATCAGGTCTTCGTCGGATAAGGTCGAGACAGAGGAATTGCAGACAACAGAGGAATAGGCGGACGCGCCCCCAGATTCTTGATTTGACGCGTTTTCTTGAAGCGAACCGGTATCCACTTCGCTGGAAAACGCTCTAATATCCCCGAATCAGGGGGACAGATGAATTTTTCGAAAGCGCATTTCATTGGCATTGCCGGGAAGGGCATGAGCGCAACCGCGCTGCTGCTCCGGCAGATGGGCGTGCAGATCAGCGGCTCCGACGAAGGCTTTTACCCGCCGGTCAGCGACTATCTCAGGAACGAGAAGATCCCGTTTGCTGCGGGATACCGCAAAGAGAACATTCCTGACGATGCCGATGTCATCGTGATCGGCAAGAACGCAAAGCTTCAGCCTGACAGCAATGAAGAAGTTCGCGCGGCAATGGACAGCGGAAAGCTGGTGCGATCGTTTGCGGATTTGCTGCACGACATGACCGCCGGTTCCGAGACGATCGTGGCCGCGGGAAGCTACGGCAAATCGACCTGCTCTGCGCTGCTGGCGTGGTGCCTGAAGGTCTCGAGCAGGGACCCGAGCTATTTTATCGGCGAGATCACCAATGGGTTCGAGCGGCACGCGCACCGCGGGCAGGGCCCGACCTTCGTTCTCGAAGGCGACGAATACCCGGCCTCGAATTGGGACAACAGATCGAAATTCCTTCGCTACAACGCAAAAAACGTCCTGCTCACCTCGGCGACCCACGACCACATCAACGTCTTTCCGACGCACGCGGATTATCTCAGCCCCTTTCAAAGTTTGCTTGGCTCACTGCCTTCGGGCGGGCTGCTGGTGGTGTGCAGCAGCGAGCCTCACGCGCGCGCCCTGGCTGGAAGCCTCGCCTGTCCCATTGTTTTTTATGCATTGGACGACAAGGCGCACTGGCATGCCGCCAACATCGCGCGTGGCGCGGAAACCGGTTTCGACCTGATGCGCGGCAGCGAAAAGATCATTCGCCTCTCGACCCGCATGCTCGGCGATCACAACATCGAAAATATCGTCGGCGTCAGCGCGATGCTGCTGGAGAAGAAGCTGCTGTCGCCCGAGGAGCTGAACGCCGGCATGAGCACATTCCTGGGCGTCAAGCGCCGCATGGAATTGCTCTCGCCCGCATCGAAGGTGCCGGTCTATGAAGGCTTTGGATCGTCGTACGAAAAAGCCAGAAGCGCTATTCTCGCCACAAAACTCCATTTCCCCGATCGCAGGCTGATGATCGTGTTCGAGCCGCATACGTTCACCTGGCGAAACCGGGCGGCGATATCAGCCTATGACGACGTATTTGCGGGTGCGTCCCGGATTTTCATCTATCAGCCGGCATCGCAGGGCGCCGGCACCCATGCCCAATTGACCCAGGACGAAATCGTCGCCCGCGTCAGGGCGGCGAACTACGATGCCGAGGCGATAAGCGACCCGGACGAGGCATTGGCGAGATTGGGCGACATGTTGCTGCCGGATGATGTTGTCCTGTTGCTGACGTCAGGCGAGCTTGGCGGGCTGATACGAACCATTCCGCAGCTCGTTGAGGCGAAGTATCCCGGCTGAAGCGCAGATCAGCATGCCTGCCCCTCACGGGTTCTTCGATATTGGCCGGACCGGTGTCGCCACCTATGATCCGCGAAACGGCCCGCCGTCGCGCGGGCATGAGAGGGAAGCCCATGCCAAAAGTCCTGGTTGAAAACAATTCCGACGGCACCACGCTGGTCACGATCAACCGGCCCGAGCGCCGCAACGCCATCTGCGCCGAGACGGCGCTGTTGTTGCAGAAAGCCTTTGTGGAGTTCGAGCGCTCGCCGATGCAGAAGGCCGCGGTATTGACCGGCGCCGGCAATGAGGCGTTTTCCGGCGGCGCCGACACCGGCAATTTTCCCGAACTGTGGCGCTGCATCCCGACCGTCGGGTTCGAGACATCAAAGCCGATCATCTCGGCGGTGGGCGGCTGGTGCGTCGGCGGCGCGCTGGTGCTGTCGATGATGTGCGATCTCACGGTCGCGGCCGAGAACGCAAAATTTTCCTATCCGGAAGCGCGGATGGGATTTACCGGCGGCATGATCGCGGGGCTGGCTGCGCGGATCCCGCACAAGATCGCGATGGAGATGATGCTGCTGTGCCGCATCGTCGAGGTGCAACGCGCCTGGAATATCGGCCTCGTCAACGAGGTGGTGCCGGTAGGGCAGCAGGTCGAGGCTGCGCTGAAGATGGCGCGCGAGATGACCGAGTTCTCGCCGCTGGTGCTGAAAACCCTGAAGCGCTTCGTCACCGAAGGCGTCCTGCCGCACGGACCCTCCGAGCAATCCGGCCGCGCCCAGCGCCAGCTTCATGAGGTCAAGGAAAGCGAAGACGCCGTCGAGGCCGCCGCCGCAGTCAAGGAAAAGCGTCGGGCGGTTTACAAGGGACGGTAGTGTTTTCTGTTGCTTCGTAGGGTGGGTTAGCGAAGCGTAACCCACCATCTTCGTGGCCACATCTGCGGTGGGTTACGGCTTCGCCGAACCCACCCTACGGACTGTTCTCAATCCGGCTTCAACCCGCCCGCCCGAACCACCTTGGCCCATTTCTCCGTCTCTTCCGCGATCAGCTTGCCGAAATCGGCCGGCGTGCCCGGCAGCGGTTCGCCGCCGATCGCGGCGAGGCGGGCTTTCATGCGGACATCGGCGATGGCCGCGTTGATTTCCTTGTTGAGCTTGGCGATGATTTCCGCCGGTGTTTTGGCGGGCGCGCACATGCCGTACCACTGGCTGGTTTCATAGCCCGGCACGAAATCGCCGACCGGCGGCAGCTCCGGCGCTACTTCCGCCCGTGCCGCCGTGGTCACCGCCAGCGCACGTAGTCTGCCGCTCGCGATATAAGCCGTCGTGCCCGGCGCGGTCGCGAACAGCACCTGCACCTCGCCGCCGAGCAGGTCGGTCAGCGCCGGCCCCTGGCCGCGATAGGGCACGTGCACCATGTTGACGCCGGTCATCATCTTGAACAGTTCGCCCGCCATATGCGGCGCGCTGCCATTGCCGGCGGAGGCCATGTTGACCTTGCCCGGATTGGCCTTGGCATAGGCGATCAATTCAGGAACGGTTTTCACCGGCATCGAGGGATGCAACAGGATGATCATCGGCACGCGGATGATGCCGGCGACCGGGGCGATGTCGCGGATGAAATTGAACTTCAGATTATTGTAGAGCGCGGCGTTGACCGCGTTCGGCACGGTGGCGAGCAGCAGCGTGTAGCCGTCGGGCGCGGCGCCGACCACGGCCTCGGTGCCGATATTGCCGCCGGCGCCGGTGCGGTTTTCGACCACGAAGGATTGCCCGAGCCGCTCGTTGAGCCACTGGCCGATCAGCCGCGCCGTAATGTCGACGCCGCCGCCGGCGGCAAAACCGGCAACGATGCGCACCGGCCGGGACGGGTAATCCTCCGCCGCGGCGGCATGCGGAAACGCCTGCACGGCGAGGCCGGCGGCGGTGAGCTGCAGGAATTGTCGGCGTTGAATTTGACGGTGAATTGTCATGGGCGTGCCCCCCGGGGACGCCAATGCTAGCTCAACTTACAGCGCCGGCCTAATCTTCGCGACCCGAGGTCATGGACCTTGCGTTTGAGGATTCGCGGCTCGAGGACACCAGCGCCGAGGTGGCAAACTTCGCGGCTTCGGCTTCGCGAAGCTCCTTGCGAATTCTTCTCGCGTCCCGCAGCGTCCGCTGGATGTTCTTGTCGGCGGAGCCGTCGTCAAAGAACAGCATCGTTTCGCAGCTGATGCACTGCCGGGAATAGCCGCTCTGCAGCCGTCGCGCCTTTTCGCGAAAGCACGATTTGCAGCGGTGGCAGCGGATCTGAACCGATTCGTCCATCGTCTGGTCCCTGGGCCGCGGGCCGTTACCCGTCTTGTTTGGAAGGTCGTTATCGGGCAGCTGTACCGGAGCTTCCTTAAGAGATCGTCCTCGCATCCGGTGGCCATTTAGCTTTCGGCAATGCGATTTCGGGCCAATCCTTTAAGCTTGTCATTAACCGTCCCGAACTTCTGTCCCGCCAAACGAAAAGGCCCGCCTGACAGCGGGCCTTTACAGCCTTTGCGCGGTGGCGGTGGCTACATCGCGATGCCGTAATAGTCGTTGACCGTGCGTACGCGCGCAGGGTCGGACCAATTCCAGGCGTTGTCATTGCCGTATCTCGGCGCGCCCTTGAGCTGCGTCTCGGTTATCCCGGTGCGATAGCCGCCGAGATTGGTGTCGTATTTCAGCGACTGCCAGGGCAGCGGATAATGGTCGTCACCGATTCCGAGAAAGCCGCCGAAGCTCAACACGGCATACGAGACCTTGCCGCTCATCTTGTCGATCATGACGCGCTCGATCGATCCGATCTTGGTGTCATCGGCGCCGTACACGGCGGTTCCTTCCACCTTGTCGCTGCCGATCAGGGAACCGGTTTCTCTTGCTTCCGTAACCATGGTTGCTCCTCCATTGATTGAGAACGAGCAACCGGCGGAATCACGAATTGTTCCTGCGAAGATTCGACGCGCCAGACTGGCTCGTCATGCCCGGGCTTGTCCCGGGCATCCACGCCTTGGCCTCCACTAAGCAAGAAAGACGTGGATGGCCGGGCATAGGCGAGCGGAGCGACGCTGTCCTCCAGACGGCTATGCCCGGCCACGACGAAATCTTTTTCAGGTTAGCGAGGCCGAAAATCCTGGCTAGACTTTCGGTCAGGCCTCACGCCACGCGGTGCAGCGCGCAGAGCTTGTTGCCATCGGGATCGCGCAAATAGGCGATGTAGAGTTTCACCCCGCTGCCTTCGCGGATGCCCGGCGGATCCTCGCAGGTCTTGCCGCCATGAGCGAGGCCGGCCGCATGAAACGCATCGGCCTGTTCGGGGGAATTGGCGGTAAAGCCGATGGTGCCGCCATTGGCGTGGCATGCTTCCTTGCCGTCGATCGGCTTCGACACCGAGAAGGTGCCGGTTTTGCTGCGGTAGAAGATGCGGTGGCGGTCGACCCGCCCGGGCGGAATGTCGAGCGTGCCCAGCAAGGCGTCGTAAAACACCTTGGCCTTTTCCAGATCATTGGTCCCGATCATGACGTGCGAAAACATGTCGTCTTTCTCCCAAAAGTTGCGCCGAGCGATCGGCGACGTTTTGTGCTGTTTTTTGCGAGGTCGAACGTAACAGCGCCGGCCGGAATAGGGAAGTGAATGGCGCCGCCTTCATGCCGCAGCGCCGCGATGTTCGCAAGCGGCGGCAGCATTGACCTCTGAGCCTTTCCGCTTCCTGTTTTCCGGCCTATTGCTAAGGTTGCGCGCGGCCGAAACGAGAACGATCAATGAAAATCAAGGATATCCGCACCCATATTTTGCAGGCCACGCTGTCGCAGCCCTTTGCCTATTCGCGGGCGTGGTACGACACGCGCACCGCCATGCTGGTCGAGATCGAGACCGACGGCGGCCTGATCGGCTGGGGCGAATGCTACGGCCCCGCGGCGATCAATTCGGCCGTGGTGAAGAGCGTCGCTCCCTGGCTGATCGGCGAGGACCCGCTGCGCACCGATTTTCTCTGGCAGACCGTCTACGCAAGGCTGCGCGACCACGGCCAAAAGGGCGTCGTCATCGAGGGGCTGAGCGGCATCGACATCGCGCTGTGGGACATCAAGGGCAAGCATTTCGGCGTCCCCGCGCACCAGTTGCTCGGCGGCCGCGTTCGCAGCGAAGTGCAGGCTTACGCCACCGGGCTCTATCGGCGCAAATCCGGTGATCCGCAGCGTTACCTCGCCGAGGAGGCTGCGGGCTACGTTGCCGAAGGATTCAAGGCGGTGAAGCTGAAGGTCGGCTTTGGCGTCGAAGAGGACGCCGCGGTGACGCGCGCGGTGCGCGAGGCGATCGGGCCCGGCATCGCCCTGATGGTCGATGCCAACCACGCCTATGACGCCACGGCCGCGATCCGTCTCGGCCGCATGATCGAGCCGCACGACATCGGATGGTTCGAGGAGCCGGTGCCGCCGGAGGATCTGGCTGCTTACCGCGAAGTGAGGTCGGCGCTATCGATTCCGATCGCCGGCGGCGAGTGCGAATTCACCCGGTTCGGTTTTCGCGACATTCTCGTCTCGCGTGCGATGGACATCATTCAACCGGACACCTGCGCGGCCGGCGGCCTGTCCGAATGCAAGAAAATCGCCGACATGGCCGAGGCGTGTGGTATCAGGTACAATCCGCATGTCTGGGGCACCGGCATTGCGATTGCCGCCTCGCTGCAACTGCTCGCGGTGCTGCCGACGCATACCCCAAGCTCGCTTGCCCCGTTGCAGCCAATGCTGGAGTTCGACCGCACCGAACATCCGATCCGTCAGGCGATCCTGAAGCGGCCAATCGAACACGAGCGCGGCATCGTCCGCGTGCCCGACGGCCCCGGACTCGGCGTCGAGGTGGACCGCGAGGCGCTCGCGCGGTTTGCGGTGAAGTGAAGGTCCGTTGCCTACGCGGTTGCCGGGCCGGCATTCAGCAGCTGGGAAACCGCTGTGACGAGTTGCGCCGGCGCGAACGGCTTCTGCAACAGCACGCTGTTGGGCACGCCCCGCGATGACCATTCATCCGCAGCCAGGCCCGTCATGTAGATGACCGGACAATGCGGGTCGATCTCCCTGACCTGCCGCGCCACGTCCCAGCCGTTCATCGTGCCCTTCAGGCTGACATCGGTGACGAGCGCCCGGTAGTTCTTGACCCGGCCCCTGACCAGGGTCAGCGCCTCTTCGCCCGATGACAGAATGTCGGTTGCAAAACCGCCTTCCATCAGCGTCGCCTCAACGACGTCCTGCAGCGGGTACTCGTCTTCGACGACTAGAATGAGTGGCAATTCCGACAACGCTAACCTCTGGCTTGATCGACCGTATTGGGTAAGGTGCGCGGCGCGCCGGCGCCTGCGCCGTTCAACCAACCGGAATCCTGTTCAGTCCATAACGTTGGCAAGATGATGACCTGCCGGACGCATAACAGGCATCGAGATTGACCACTGCGCTATTCGCCGCCCCGGAACCGTAGTACGGCGCTGGTTCATCAATTCGTGAACGGTGATGGCGTTCCCGCCGCATGTCTGTTTTTGCGCGATTTACGCCATTTCGGGTCGGCCATGCGCGCAGTAGCTTGCGCGCCAAATCGCAATGAATGTCAGAGCCAAGCAACCATGAACTGGCGACTTGCAAGATGGATCGGCCTCGGCGTCCCGGCACTGTTCGCACTCGTCTTTGCGGGCTGGATTTTCACGCTGCCTCCGGCGGTCTCGTTTGCGGCCGCGCCGCCGATCGCGAAAGAGGAGGCCGAGGCCACCATTGCCGCGCTGAAGCCGCCGAAGCGCCAACGTCCGCTGATCGCGATCATCGGCATCAATGACGCCACCGAGACCACCGACTATCTGATGCCCTATGGCATCCTGCGGCGCGCCGATGTGGCCGATGTGGTGACGCTGGCAACCAATCCGGGTCCGATGTCGCTGTTCCCGGTGCTCAAGGTGCAGCCGCAGGCGACCACCGCTGATTTCGACGCGCAGCATCCTGATGGAGCCGACTATGTCATCGTCCCCGCCATGAGCCGGGACGACGATCCGTCCGCGCTGCAATGGATCCAGAGCCAGGCCGCCAAGGGCGCGATCGTCATCGGCGTCTGTGCCGGGGCAAAAGTCGTCGGCGACGCCGGATTGCTCCACGGCAAGCGGGCGACGACGCATTGGTATTCGCTGAAGGAATTGCAGGGCAGGCATCCGTCGATCCGCTATGTCGCCAATCGGCGGCTGGTGGTCGACGGCGCCGTTGCGACGACGACGGGAATATCAGCGTCGATGCCGATGTCGCTGACCCTGATCGAGGCCATCGCCGGCCGCGACAAGGCCAAAGCCGTCGGGCGAGACATCGGCCTTGCCGACTGGGACGCGCGTCATGACAGCAGCGCCTTTCAGTTCACGCGCCCATTCGCGCTGACGGCGATGCGCAATGTCCTGGCCTTCTGGAATCGCGAGCAGCTTGGCATCGAACTTTCGCCTGGTATGGACGAAGTGTCGCTGGCCCTCGTCGCGGACGCCTGGTCACGTACCTACCGCTCACGCGCAATGACATTTGCCGCTACCGCCGGCGCGCAGGAAACCCGCAACGGCCTTCGCATTGTGCCCGATGAGGTCGCCGCCAACTGGCCCGCGGAGCGGCGACTGCCTGATATCGGCGCCTCGCCGCCGGCCAAGGCGCTGGACCAGACGCTGGCTGCAATCGAGGCGCGCTACGGTGAGCCGACAGCCGACTTCGTCGCGATGCAGCTGGAATATCCGAGGCAAAGCGGGACGCGATGATTGCGTTCACGCAACTTCGCCTACTTGGGCTCCGGCTCAACCAAACCCGCACCTGGATCCTGCAACTTTCCGGCGGCCGAAAGCTTCACGGCCGCGCCCAACGCATGGGCGACGTTCACGACTTCCTGCTGAAACGCCTTGTCTTCGTCCAGGGCCTGGTGCGCGGTCGCGTAGGGCTCCATGTAGCCGATGTAGCCGTCCCGCTCCGCCATGCCGCCCGCCGAGATCAGCGACATGTCGGTCAGCCAGTCCGCAAGCGAACGGCGCAACGTTTCAGCGCCGACACTGTCGCCATGCGCCACGATGCCGAAATGCCGGCCGGCGAGATGCCGCGGATAAGGCCAGCCCTTCAGTTCGAGCGTCTTCGCTTCGATGGCTTTCTTGCCGTGCGTGGAGGTGGGATCGGGATTGCCGCCGTCGGCGCACACCAGCCGATCCATCATCGCCTTCAGCGCCGTCGGGACATGATACCAGTTCACCGGCGTGATGATCATGATGCCGTGCGCGGCGACCCATTGCGGATAGATCTCGTTCATCCAGTCGTCGGTCTGCCCGAGCGCATAATTGGGATAGCAGCTGCACGGCCAGTGACACAGCGCCATCGAGGTCGAGACGCAGGATTTGCAAGGGTGGATTTGCCGGCCGAATTCCGACGTCAGCCGTGACAGGTCGAGAATGTCGACGGCAAATCCCATCCCCGAAAACACCGGCTCGGCGAGCTTGACGAGACGCCAGGTCTTGGACATCTCGCCCGGGCAGGTATGCTCGCTGCGCGAGGACCCGCTGATGATCAGGATGCGCCTTTGTTCATTTGCATCGTCATGACGTCGCTGCGCAGCTAGAATCGCTTCACGCGCAGCGAGCCAGTCGACGGAAAGTTCGTAAGTGGGATCGGCAAATTCCGGACCCGCCTTGCGCGTCACGGGCGCCTTGCGCGAGTGCGCGTAGGCGTCCCATGCCGCACCGATGATGGCGTCGAGTTCGCGTTGCAGCGGTGCGAAAACCGGGTCGGCAAACCGCCGGCGGTAGCGTTTCTCGAATTCATCGCGGCCGAGCTTGACGGGCGGCATCCCTTTCCGAACATCGAGCTCGGTCATGATCGATCCCAGTTGTTGTCAGCACTATCAACATTTGCGCGGCCCGGCTGGTTCCCATCACCCGAAGTGCTGAATCATTCGTTCAAGGCTTTGTCGTCGTTCGGCGGTAGCGGAGGTAGACTCCCAATTCGCGCACGGAAAAGCGCCGCTCGCAGAAGCGCTTACCTTGAGCGAGCGAGGGTTGGACTCGCACCTGCTGTTGGGGCAATCTGGAAAACATACTTGCAGCCATTGCGCGCACAAACGGGAGCTTCCATGAGCGCTATCAATCGCATTCCTTACGGACTATCGGCCGTTGCGGCTTGCTTCTTCACCTTCGCCGCGCCGGCCGGCGCACAACAATTGGCGACCAACGGGATCGGCGTCGCGTCTTGTGAAAAGCTCGCCAGGGACATGAATCCGGCAGAGGGCTTCAACAATGTGACCAACTCCCTGATCTTCTATTGGGTCCAGGGTTACATGAGCGCCGCCAACATCGCGCTGCTGGAGGGCGACAGCCAGTATGTCGATCTCTATTTGATGAACGAAAAGAAGATCCTCCCGCTGATCTACGAATTCTGCCAGAAGAACCCGGGCAAGAAGCCGATCAGCGTCATCGATCAACTGATCGAGGATACCGACAAGGTCGAAGGCAAGTGGAAGAGCGGCACCGTCCCCTGGGCCGCGGACGACGATTAGAATTCGTTTCCCCAGAGGCGGTACACATAGCTCCCGGTTATGCGCTCGTGTCGGTCCTCTCGGCTTGGGCGCCAGCTGCGGTTTTCGGCTCGTCGATTTGCTCCGCCAGCAGCCTCAACTGTTTGCTGCTTTTTCTTAGAGCGTTTTCCAGCGAAGTGGATACCGGTTCGCGTCAAGAAAACGCGTCAAATCAAGAATCTAGAGCCCCGTCCCGATTCAATCGGAACGGAAAAGGCTCTAGGCACGCTGCAGCCGCAGCCCGCAGCATGCGGGCTCTTTTCCTTACAACATGACGCGTTGCAGCTGCTTTGATTCAGCTATGCGACGGGCGCCGACGGGAGCGAATGCTCGAGGAAAAAACGCAGCATTTCCCTTGTGGCATCGGGTCCTCGCGGATCAGTATAGGAGCCCGCGGGGCTGCCTCCCGACCATGCGTGTCCGGCACCGTGCACATTCCAATGCTCCAACATTGCGCGCCCGTTCGCGTCGCTATGAATCGTGCGGGTATAGGCATGGCCTCCCGCAACCTGCCCGCGGTGCACCTTCTCTTGTGTCCTCCTCGTTCTCATAGACTGGAGAATTTGGTCGCCGTTGTTTGGATGCACCGTAGTGTCGCGATCGCCGTGAAAAACAATGGTCGGGACAGGTGGTCCGTCACCTGAAATGACGCTACCGGGGCTGCCACCTTGCCGCATGGCGGCAAATGCAGAGGGTATGTCAGTGGCGGCCCCGCAGGCGAGGCCGGAATGGATTCCAACCGCCGCATACAGATCTTTGTAGGTTGCTCCCATGATAGCCGCAGCGGCGGCCCCGGCCGACAGGCCGCCGACATAGACGCGCCTTTGATCGACCGAATAGTCGTGCATGATTTGACGCGTGATACCTGCGATAAGCGAGGGTTCACCTCTGTCCCGCTGCTGGTCTGCCGTGCGAAACCAATTCCAGCATTTCGCCTGGTTGGCCTTGCTGTGCTGTGCAGGATAGACCACGAAGCAATTTTGTTCTTCTGCAGCAAAGTTCATTCTGGTACCGGCGGCGAAATCGTCCGGTGACTGGGTGCAGCCGTGAAGCATGACGACCAAAGGAAGCGGTTGTCCCTGATAGCGGCTGGGGATGAAAAGCCTGTAGGCGCGACTCCCCGCCGGATTGCTGTAGGCACCCTCGATGAACCTCGCGCCCGCCGGCATGATGTCCGGCATGGACAGCGGCGTGCGATTCAATACACCTCGCAGCCCGATCCCCGAGGGCTCCTTTGCGCGATTCAGCAGCGCTCGGGGCATGCGCGGTTGGGAAGATGCGGACCCAGCCAATTGTGGACTATCCGTCTCCTCAATGGCATTGGCCTTGGCGTCGATGATCATCGCACCGCTGTGCCATGTCGCGTCTGGCGCGCTCTCCCCACGAAGCATGCGCTGAAGGAGTGCGGTGGCCTCAACGAGTTGGCCCGCGCGCGTGAGGCGGGTGGCTTCGCGAACAATGTCCTGCCTAATCATGCCGTCACCGCATCCGGTCGGCGAGAGCGGCTTTGACCGCCGGACTGGCATGCAAAGCTCCCAGCACGGAGACGGAGGCTATGGTCGCGCGCGCCAGCTCGGGCGTGACGTCTTGGGCGATACTGGCAAGGCCAAGGACATTGATGTGAAGTGTCTCACCGGCTCGTCGCGCTGCTTCAAGGTCCTCGCGGCTGTAGTTCCGCAGACCGAGGTCCAGACTTTTCCGTGCCGTTGACTGCCTTACAACGTCTGCGTGACGTTCGAGTTGGTTCCGGATCGCCGTCCGGATGAAATCAGTTCGGTTCGAGTAGAATCCTTCCTGAACCATTAGATCGACATGACCAAGGTCGACATAACCAAGATTGATCGTGATTTTTTCGGTGTCAGGGGGCTTAGGTCGAAACTCCTGCACATTGCTCGCCGCCATCAGTTAACTCCATACGCCATCTGTATGGATGTTATGTGGATGGTCTGGCGCGCCAATCAAGGTCAGAACCTCTAGGTTCGGCAAAAAAACGGCCCGCCGGAGCGGGCCGTCTCGTGGTTTCGCCTATCGAACTCCGCCGCCGTACAGCGCGCGTTCCTTTCGGACCTCATCCGCGCCGTAGGGCTTGCTGGCGGGATCGAACGACTTCCACCCGGTCTTCTGCCAGGCGGCGCTGCGGTCGCGCAGGTTGACGGCGGATTCGTTCAATGCCGTCTCAAAGCGGGAACGATCCGCATCGGCAATGCGTGCCGACACCAGCGTGCCGCCTCGACGAATGCCCTCGGCGTAGGAGTGAGCATCGGCTTCCGAAACACCGGCTTGCGTGAGCGCGCCGACGATGCCGCCGGTCGCCGCACCTGCGGCCGCCCCAACCGCCGTTGCGGCCAGCCAACCGGCCGCAACAACGGGCCCCAGTCCGGGGATCGCCAGCAAGCCTAGTCCGGCCAGCAGGCCGGCTGCGCCACCGACGCCGGCGCCGATGCCGGCACCCGTGCCGGCACCTTCTGCGCGGTCGTCGGTGCCATCGCGGTCGCGATCTACCTTCTTGTCGGTGTTGAACCAGCCGTCGGAATTATTGGCGACCAGGCTGATGTCCGAGTGCGGCACGCCGGCGGTTTCGAGCCGTTGGACGGCTTGCCGAGCGTCAGCGTGATTGTCGTATAGGCGAGAGATTGTGACGGTCATTTTTATTGTTCCTTACTTGGCAGTATTGACGTTGCCTTGAAAATCGACGCTCACCGCAGTAGCGGACCCGCTCTTGCTGGCCTTGCCGCGCCACACGCCATTGTCGTCCTTCTTCAGTTCGGTGACGTTGGTGTAGCCGGCATCCTCGATTTTCGACTTGGCTTGTCCTTCGGTAAAACTGTTGCGACCCGCGACAGGAGCGTTGGAGTTGTTTTGTCCGGCGCTGTTGACCGCGTTGTTGTTTGGTCCGGGCTGCGCCGGCGGATTTTGCGCCGAGGCCGTGGTGGCCGCCAGCAATCCGATACAAACGAAAAGAACTGAGCGTTTCATAATTTTCTCCAGAGTTTCAGGAGCGGGCCTAATCTCTCGTTATGTCTTTGGTTCCTCGCGTCGCGACGTTATGCGTCTTTCGTCCGGCGCCACGAGACCGGTCAGTATGATCGTTGGCGGGCCTTCGGGCCTGTGAGCGCCGCCGCTGCGCGAATGGACAAATCTTTTTAAAACGACGGGCGATGCCATCTGACGGCTGGCGTGGAACCCGGCAGGAACTGGAACGTTACAGGCGCGGTGATTCAGTGATTCAACGAAGGAGACAAACATGTCCCGCGGGATGCCATCGATGACGGCGCTATTGGGCTTGCTCGCGTTGGCGGGCTATCAGAACAGGGACAAGATCGCCGAGATGCTGAAAGGCGCGACCGGCAATGCGCAGCCGGGGGCCGGCGGCCAGCAAGGTCCGTTGGGCGGCCTGCTCGGCAATCTCAGCGGGGCTTTGGCCGGCGGCGGCGTCGGCGGATTGCTGGGCGGTGGGCTGGGCGAGTTGCTCGAACGCTTCAAGCAGAACGGCCAGGGCGATGCCGCCGAGTCGTGGGTCAGCAAGGGACCGAACAAGGAGCTTCCTGCCCCGCAACTGAAACAGGCCATCGGCGCGGATGTGCTGGCCGAGCTGGAACAGCAGACCGGCCTGTCGCAGGAGGAACTCCTGGCAAGGCTTTCACGCGAACTCCCCACTGCCGTCGATAAATATACGCCCGACGGACGCCTTCCGAGCTGACGCTCACAAACTGAGGATTTTGATATGGGCATTATCTGGACGATCATTATTGGCTTCCTGGCCGGCGTGATAGCGAAGTTCATCATGCCCGGAGACAACGAGCCCTCGGGGTTCATCCTCACGACGATACTCGGCATCGTCGGCGCGTTTGTTGCGTCGTATCTCGGCCAGGCACTCGGCTGGTATCGGCCCGGCGAGGGCGCCGGCCTGATCGGCGCGGTCGTGGGCGCTATCGTGGTCCTGCTTATCTACAGCATGGTTGCAGGTCGCCGCCGCGCGATCTGAGCGTGGTCACCTTTTTCGTCATGGCCGGGCATAGCCGTCTGTAGGACGGCGTCGCCTCCGCTCGCCTATGTCCCGGCCATCCACGTCTTTCTTGCCCGATGGAAGCAAGACGTGGATGCCCGGCACCCGTCTCCGCTAGGGCTTCGACGGGGCCACGAGTGGTCGGCCCGCCGAAGCTTTAGCGAAGGCGGCAAGGCCGGGCGTGACGGTGTTCGGTAAAAGGCGCTATTTCCTTGGAAGCATCAGCTGACTGCGGCAATCTGGCGCGACGGGCAAATCACTTCTGATATTCAAAAATCGTGTCAAGTCCTAAATTTCCGAAAATCGAAAATATTCGGCTTCCCTTCCACCCCAAATCACCTGCACATAAATAACCATCCCGTCCCATTCAGAGGGGCGTCGGCCGTCGTCATGACGAGGGGCGGGGATGCGGTGGACGCTGATGTTGCGATTGACGGTCGCGGCAAAGGCGTACGGTGAAAGCGTGTGGTCCTGGCGCCCGTAACGGCGTCAAGCCTTTCGGGAGCTAACGCTTCCGGGGGGTGACGGTGGCAATAGAGGCCGTCTCACCGGGGAGAGCGCGTTATAAGCCGTAAAGCCATTGCGCAGGGAATGTCGGATCGCCTCCGCTGCCCTGTATGCTCATGTGCAGCATTCTTATGCACAATCGCACATGAGACCGCGGGTGCAGCGCGCATCCGGCATTCCCTGCGCCCTCTGATTGGAGAGGGTAAGGAAATTACCAGCAAAGCTCGGGCGCAATGCGCCGCGAGAATGCGAAGCCACGCTTACCGCTGTCATCGTCCGCGAAGGCGGGCGATCCAGTATTCCAGAGACACCGATGATAGAACCGAGAAGCCGCGGCGTGCTGGATCCCCCGCTTTCGCGGGGGATGACAGCATTGGGTGGAACAGTTCTCTCGTCGTCCCGGACAAGCGAGCAAAGCGAGCGCCGATCCGGGACCCATACGCCGCGGCCCATCGGTCAGCGCTCTGGCGTTAGAGACCTTCTGCAAACAATGACTGCCGCGGCGTATGGGTCCCGGCTCAAGGCCGGGACGAGAATTGAGACTTGGGCGGTACCTACCTCAAATCCCCGCCGGTTCCTTCACATGCTCGATTTCCGGCAACGGCGCGCCGGCGATCATGGCTTCGAAGCCGCGCAGACGTTGATAGATCGAGATCAGGTCGACGATGGTGGTCCAGGAGTTGATGAGTATCTGGAACGCGTTTCTCACTTGCGTGAACGCATTGAGGATCTGCTGCAGCAAACCCAGCGTGAGCTTGCCGGCGACGATCGTCGGCGCCAGCAGGATGTAGGGAAAGACGACGTCGGTCTGCAAATAAACGTAGCGACCGACGTTGAAGTACAGGAAGTTCAGATAGAGCCGGAAATAGTTCTTTCGAATATGCCGGAACAGCTCAGCCAGCGTTGCCGGATCGGCGCGTTCTACATTGTCTTCGCCGAGCACGAGCTCCTTGCGGTAGGCGGCTTCGACGCGCTGATTGAAGAATTCGATGCCCGGCAGTTTGATTCCGATCAGCGCCAGCGCTCCGGTTCCGAAGATCGACCAGACGATTGCAGCGATCACCAGCGGATAAGGGATCGCGCCGACCAGCGGCAGTTCGCTGACGTAACTGGAAAGTCTGAGCAGTACCGGCAGGAAGGCGATCAGCGTCAGTATCGCGCTGATGAAGTTGACGCCGAGCTGTTCGGTGATGGAAGCAAAGCGCATAGTGTCTTCTTGAACGCGCTGCGAGGCGCCTTCGATCGTGCGAAGCTGCGGCCAGTTGGCGACGTAGAAGTCATTCATGGCCGTCCGCCAGCGGAAGATGTAGTGGCTGACGAAAAACCGTGTCATGACGGCGACGACGACCGCGACCAGGGCGATGCCGGCAAAGGTCGCCATTACGCCGTAGATCTCTTCGACCGTGACTGGCCTCGATTTCGAAACAGCGGCCTGGATCAGGTCATAGAACGGTCCGTACCAGACGTTGACGGCGACGCTTACCTGGACCTGAAAATAGGTGGCGAACAGGATCAGCGCGGAGCCCAGAATGGACCAGATCGCCCAGGGATGCGGCGCGAACCACATCCAGAAGGCTGCGAAGAGGCCGACGAAAATCGCGAAGTAGAGATCGAACCACAGCGAACGCACCGACCAGAAGGTCGCGACGCCGACAACGGGTTCCGAAGATCCGTACAGTTCGCTGGCGTAACTATACCAGAGCGTCATCGCCAACGCAGCCCACAGGGTCGCGGAGATGAAGAAGATCTTTGGGCGGGGGAAGAATGAAACGAACATTCGGTTATCTCTCAGGTCAGAGGATTTGCGGGGCTGTCGTCATTCCGGGGCGACGCGCAGCATCGAACCCGGAATCTCGAGATTCCGGGCCTGGTGTTAACGCACCATCTACGATGCGCAATTGCGCATCGGAGAATGACGGCCTCAAAGCGACGACATACAAAAATCTTCAACGCTCACAACTCTCTCGCATTGCTGAACGCGAACGACGACACGCGCCGCGTATTCTCATCCAGGATCAGCGTGCGCGTGATCGGCGGCTCGGCGCGCTGGCTGCAGTTTTCGCGCTCGCAGAGCCGGCAGTTGACCCCGATCGGCGTGCCCTCGGTTTTCTCCAGGTCCATGCCGGCGGCATAGACCAGCTTGGCGGCATGGCGGATTTCGCACCCCAGACCGATCGCAAAGCGCGGCTGCGGCTGCGGATGCGGCGCCACCGGCCGGCGCACCATCTGCGCGATCGAGAAGTAACGTGTGCCATCAGGCAATTCGATGACCTGCTTGAGCAGCCGGTCCGGCGTATCGAAGGTCGAATGCACGTTCCACAGCGGGCAGGTGCCGCCGAATTTCGAGAACGGAAACGTGCCGGAGGAAAACCGCTTGGAAACATTGCCGGCATTGTCGACGCGCAGCAGGAAGAACGGCACGCCGCGCGCGTTCGGCCGCTGCAGTGTGGTCAGCCGATGGCAGACCTGCTCGAAGCCGGCATTGAAGCGCTGCGCCAGCACGTGGACGTCGTAGTTCAGCGCTTCGGCCGCGGAATGAAACGCCTGATAGGGCATCATGGTGGCGGCGGCGAAATAATTCGCCAGCGTGATCCGGTAGAGCCGGCGCGGCGTGTCGTCGAGCGGGCCGGCGCGGTTGACGATGGCATCGATGCTGGCGCTGCATTCGGCAAGCCCGATCTGCAGCGCGAGCTGGAAGGCGCGTCCGGGCCCGTCGACCAGTTCGGAGATCAACAGCTGCCGGCGATGGCGGTCGAAGCGCCGCAGCGTTTCGCGCATCACGTCGACAGGCATGATGCGGGTGACGATCGAATGCTTTTCGCGCAATCGCGCGGCCAGCGCCGCAAACAATTCCTCGGACGGCACGCCGAGTTCGTCGCGCAGGCTTTCCGCGGCCTGCTCGAGTTCGGGGAAGTAATTGCGGTTGGCCTCGATCAGGTCGCGCACGCGCTCGATCGGGTTGGCCTCGAAACGGGTCCCCTCGTCGCGGTCGGCCATTTGGGCTGCGACCAGCGTTTCGCCGCGGCGGGCTTCGGTATAGGCGGCGTACAGCCGTTGTAATGAATGAGTCACACCGGGGCACAATTCGGCGAGATCGCGCAGTTCCTGCTTCGGCAGGTCGATTTGCCGGAACAACGGATCGGAGAAGATCTCGTTCAGTTCGGCAAAAAAACGATCCTCGTCGGCGGTGGCGAGATCACGCAAATCGAGGTCATAGGTCTCCGCCAGCCGGAGCAAAAGCTGCGCGGTCACCGGGCGCTGGTTGCGCTCTATCAGGTTGATATAGCTCGGAGAAATCTCCAGGCCCTCGGCCATCTGGGTCTGCGACAGGCCGAGTTGTTGGCGGATCCGGCGAAAGCGCGGACCGACAAACAGCTTCTTTCCGGAGTCGCTCGCCATGTCAGCCTTTCTGACCGGTTTTGTGACAAAATTGACAAAATGACATCTGTGACAAGTTTAGATGTTACATGACATCACCATTCAAGATCAAGCTATCTATACGAAATCGGGATTCTAGCGTTTAGCTCTCGGTACGTTTTGCAATGCACTGTCATGAATGTCGTTTGGCGGATGCTGCAATTAGTCGTCACCGAAAGGATTAAGCAAATGAACTATCAGCCACGTGGCATCGACCAGGCCATCAAGGGACCCGCTTCCTACGCGAACGAGCTTGCCGCTGCCAAGGCGCTGCTCGAGACCCAGCCGACCTGGAACGGCGTCTCTGCCGAGGCCGTGGCCCGCATGCGCCTGCAGAACCGCTTCAAGACCGGCCTCGACATCGCCCGCTACACCGCGGCGCTGATGCGCAGCGATATGGCTGCCTATGACGCCGATCCGACCAAGTACACCCAGTCGCTCGGTTGCTGGCATGGCTTCATCGCGCAGCAGAAGCTGATTTCGGTCAAGAAGCATTTCGGCGGCAAGACCGATCGCCGCTATCTCTATCTCTCCGGCTGGATGATCGCCGCGCTGCGCTCCGAGTTCGGACCGCTGCCCGACCAGTCGATGCATGAGAAGACCTCGGTGCCGGCGCTGATCGAAGAGCTCTACACCTTCCTCCGTCAGGCGGACTCCCGCGAGCTTAACGATATCTTCCGCGCCATCGACGCCGCCCGCAAGGCCGGCGACAAGGCAAAGGAAAAGGAACTGATCGAAAAGGTCGACAACTTCCAGACCCATGTCGTGCCCGTCATCGCCGACATCGACGCCGGTTTTGGCAATGCGGAGGCGACCTACCTGCTCGCCAAGAAGATGATTGAAGCAGGTGCGTGCGCGCTGCAGATCGAAAATCAGGTTTCCGACGAAAAGCAGTGCGGCCACCAGGACGGCAAGGTGACGGTGCCGCACGAGGTGTTCCTGGCGAAGATCCGGGCGTGCCGCCATGCGTTCCTTGAACTCGGCGTCGAAGACGGCATCGTCGTGACCCGCACCGACTCGCTGGGTGCCGGTCTCACGCAGCAGATCGCTGTCAGCCACAAGCCCGGCGACATCGGCGATCAGTACAACAGCTTCCTGGATTGCGAGGAAGTGACGGCGGAGAACGCCAGGAACGGCGATGTCATCATCAACCGCAATGGCAAGATGCTGCGTCCGAAGCGGCTTGCCAGCAACCTCTATCAGTTCCGTGCCGGCACGGGCGAAGATCGCTGCGTGCTCGACAGCATCACCTCGCTGCAGAACGGCGCCGATCTGTTGTGGATCGAGACCGAGAAGCCGCATATCGAGCAGATCGCCAAGATGGTCGACCGCATCCGCGAGGTCGTTCCGAACGCGAAGCTGGCCTACAACAACTCGCCGTCGTTCAACTGGACGCTCAACTTCCGTTGGCAGGTCTACGACGCGATGAAGGAAGCCGGCAAGGATGTCAGCAAGTACAACCGCGCCGAGTTGATGAAGCCGGAATACGACGATACGCCGCTGGGCATTGAAGCCGACGAGCGCATCCGCACCTTCCAGGCCGATTCAGCCAAGCGTGCCGGCATCTTCCACCATCTGATCACGTTGCCGACCTATCACACGGCAGCGCTGTCGACTGATAATCTCGCGAGGGAGTATTTCGGCGAGCAGGGCATGCTGGGCTATGTGAAGAATGTTCAGCGCCAGGAGATCCGTCAGGGTATCGCCTGCGCCAAGCATCAGAACATGGCCGGCTCCGATATCGGTGACGAGCACAAGGAATATTTCGCCGGGGAAGCCGCTCTGAAGGCGGGCGGCGCCCACAACACGATGAACCAGTTCGGCTAACGCTGGAAACAGGAGACTGACAATGACCAAAGGCAGCAATTTCTGGGTGATCGGCGGTGAGTTCGGGTCGATGAACTTCCACAAGCTCGTGGAAGGCTCGGCCCAGGTTCAGGGCCCGTTCAAGACCCGCAAGGAAGCCGAGGACGCCTGGCGCGTCGTCTCGGAAGAGAACCGCCACAAGGCCGGCGTGCGCTTTTCCATCGTGGAAGAGCCGTCCCGAGTCTCTGCTTGAGCCTCGGCCTGAGCGGCTGCTGCCGATAAACTAGAAGAAACGTCCAAGGACCTGCGAGCAGACGGCCCCATCCGGAATCCCGGGTGGGGCCGTCCGGCTTTTCAACCGAAACCTAAGTCATTGGGAACAAACGACCTTTGCGGAAAACATGGTTACTGCTAGGTTAACCGCCGCCAACCCTTCAGGACAAAGGCGGGTCGCAAGATGTCAGATGTACAGAGTACCGCCCCTATTGAGCCGCAACCGACGCGGCTGCGCGACGCGCTGCGCAAGGCGCGGATCGAGGCCGCCGACCGCACCGGCGTCGTCGTCGAACTGCGCGACGCCGAAGTGGCGCGGCTCGAGATCATGAACGAGGCGCTCGATCCCCTGTTTGCGCAGGTCCCCGAAAAGGTCGACCTGTTCGACCGCGGCGTCAGCCAGGGAGAGACCCCGCGGCTGTGGATCGACGTGGTCGCGCATATCCTGATGGGCCGCGACAAGCGCATCTACCGCTTCGTGCAGGACACCCGCTTCGGCCGTATCGTGCTCGCCGAATCCCATGACGTGCCCGTCATCGTCGATGCCGTCACCGACTATGTCGCGCGCCGCATGATCGAGCGCGAGCATGCGATGGTGGCGACCCCGATGGTCGAGCCGGCAGCGGAAGAGCCGCCGAAACGCCGCGGCGGCTTCGGGATGTTCGTGCTCGGCTTCCTGCTCGGCGCCGCCGCCCTGTTCGGCCTCGCGCTGTTTGCGAGCCTGCAAAATCTCTAGATCAGCTTGGTCTGCCGGATTTGCCGCACGCGCATGTCGTCGCTGATTCCGCGCACGGTCTGCACGCAGCGCCAGTGGTCGCCGTCGCGCTCGATCGAAAACAGATTATAGGCGGCGGCGGGATAGTGCCGGTGCGCCAGTGCCGACGCCGAAGGCACGCCGATCGCGGGAATCTGACGGTCAGTGCCTTCGATCCACATGGTCGAATGGATGTGGTCGTGCCCGTGCAGCACCAATTCCACGCCATGGCGCTTCAAGAGCGCGCGCAGCTGCCGCGAATCCGTCAGCCGCTTGATGCGGGAATCCGAATGCAGCGGGTGATGGACCAGCAACACCCGGAATGCCTGTTCCGACGACAATTGCGTCAGGATTTGATCCAGTCCATCAAGCTGGGCCCGCCCGAGCCTGCCGGTCGCCATCAGCGGCAGCGTCGGCACTGCCGAGGATACGCCGATCAGCGCCAGCGGGCCGCGCCGGCGCACGAACGGAAACGTCGCGCCGTTGGGCCCGGCATCGCCGCGCAGATAGTCGCCGAACGTTCCGGCGAAGCGATGCCGGGTGGCGCGCACATAGGCGTCGTGATTGCCGGGAATGACCGTGACTTCCTGCGGCGCGCCGACGCTTTGAAGCCAGGCCTGCGCCGGCGAGAACTCGGCTTCCAGCGCCAGATTGACCAGATCGCCGGTGACGGCGATATGGTCGGGCTGCTGGACCTGCATGTCCGCGACCAATGCGTCGAGCACCTCGCGGCGGTGGTATTTGTGGCGGTTGCGGGTCCAGTTGAGATAGCCGAGCGCGCGCTTGCCCGCGAGATCGCGAAAGCGTGCCGCCGGCAGCGGCGGCAGGTGCGGATCGGACAAATGCGCCAGCGTGAATGCGGCCATCAAAAACCTCGTCAGGAATCCTTGCCAGAAACCTTGCCAGAAACTCTGCAATGTATTGGCAAGCCAACCGTATCTGCGCAAGGATCAAACATCATGTCCGGCATCTGAGGTATTTGTGACCGCTCTGCAGAATCTTCGAAAACGCTTCGAGCCGCAGCTGCGGCGGGTAATGCATCTCTATTGGCGGATCGCCCGCGGCATGACGCTCGGGGTCCGCGGTGTCGTGCTCGACGGCGGCAACAGGGTGTTTCTGGTCAAACACAGCTATATCTCCGGCTGGCATCTGCCGGGCGGCGGGGTTGAGGTCGGTGAGACATTCCTCGAAGCATTGCGGCGCGAACTCATGGAGGAGGGACGGATCGAACTCACCGACGAGCCGCCCTTGCATGGGCTGTTTTTCAACCTCCACGTATCGCCCCGCGACCATGTCGCGGTCTATGTCGTCAGGCAGTTCCGGCAGGACCGCTTGCCGGAGCCCAACCGCGAAATCGTGGAAAGCGGTTTCTACGACGCCGGTGCGCTGCCGGCCGAGACCACAAAGGGGACGCGGCTTCGGATCGCCGAAGTGCTCGATGGCAAAACGCCGATTGCGACCTGGCGGTGATTTCTGTCCGGCCAATTTGGCTGCGTTTTCGCCTTGCAGGCCTTGGAAGGTGAGAAGCAGGATTTGGCGTGGCCGGCAATGGACCGCGCCGCCGCCAGATGCTATCCCGCGCCTCACCATGAGCGAACTCTCCGTGACCATATTGCGCGAAACGCCAAAGGACGCGCAGGCGATCGAGCGCCTGCTCGAACGCACCTTCGGCCCCGGCCGCTTCGTGCTGAGTGCCTACCGGCTGCGCGAGCACGTCGATCATCTGCTCGATCTGTCGTTCACGGCGCGGATCGGCACACTGATGGTCGGCTCGGTGCGCCAGTTGCCGGTTTGCATCGGCGATACCCCCGCCCTGATGCTCGGGCCGCTGACGGTCGAGCCGCCGTTTCGCAGCCGCGGCGTCGGGCGCATGCTGCTCGATCGCGCCCTTGCGGATGCCAGGGCAAGGGGCCATCGCCTCGTTATTCTGGTCGGCGACGAGCCCTATTACAGCCGTGTCGGTTTCAAGACCGTTCCGAAGGGGCGGATGACCATGCCCGGCCCGGTCGATTACAGCCGCCTCCTGGTCGCCGAACTCGTCGATGGGGCCTTCGATGGCGTCTCCGGTGCCATTCGCCCGGACTGGAGCAAGGCGCGCTGACCTCGCCCTGCTCCAGCGGGGATTCTAGAACTTCAGGTTCGCAAAGGCGCGTACGCCGATGCCTGGCAGCAGAACCTCGTCCTTGTTGTACGAGACCGAGTTGCGGATGTTCTCGTTCAGCAGATTGTTGCCGACCAATCCAACCGTCATCTCGCGGGCTCCGAACCAGGACGCATCGAGCTTGGTCCTGTAGCTGATCTCCGCCTTCAGCAGATTGTAGCCGGGCGTCGGCGTTTCGGCGATCACGGCGACATCATTCTGAGCGAACGCGTGCAGCAGATTGACCCGCATCAGCCAGTTGGCGTCGCGATAGAACAGGCCGCCGCCGAGCCGCTGCGGTGGAATCCGCGGTACGTTGGTCCCGTCCTCGAAGGTCGCGCGGACAATATCGTATTGTCCCTCGATCCCGAACAGGCCGTTCCAGACCGGCAGCACGTCGTATTGAAACTGGAATTCGCCGCCGCGGAAGGTGGCGTCGCGCTGGGAGTAGATCGCCTGGTTGAGCTCGAGGCCCGGGGGGGCCTGGCACACGCCGTCTTCGCACGTGTTGCCGGTCAGCCGCCGAAAGATGAAGCCGTTGAACTTGGTGTAATAGCCGGTGATTTCAAATCGCAACGGGCCGGTTGCCCGTCGCAATCCGACTTCGACCGATTTCGCGGTCTCGATACCCAGATTGGGATTGCCGATATCGAAAGTAGCCGTCGCATCGTGAGCGCCGCGCGAAAACAGCTCGGCGGGCTTGGGTGCGCGCTCGACATATTGGCCGGTGATGCTCGCAACCAGATTCCATGGAAGGTTCTGGATCAGGCCGATACTCCCGCTCTTCGGCGCGAAGTTGAGGTTGCGCGACGTGGCGGGGCCAATGGCACCGGGATCGACGTTGAGGTCGAACTCATCGGGAATGAAGGCCGGCGTCGTTCCAGTCAGGTTGGCATGCTCGATACGCCCGGCAATCTGCGCCTTTGTCGTATCGCTGAATTTCAGTTCGTTGAAGATGTATCCGGCGACCTTGGTGTTTTTGTTGGGATCCCACAAGCCGTTCACTGGACTGCCGATATCATCCGGGCTCGGGGCTGTGAGCTCCTGATGCGACGCCTGGATGCCGACAGCCGTGGTGAGGGCGGCGAAGCGGACGTTGAACGGTGCCAGCTGCACCTCGACGCGGCCTTCCTGCTCCTTGTTGGTGAAGGTCTGGCGCACGCCCAGCGTCGACAGGTCTGCAGGGTCGGCGAGCCCGATCTCGTTGTGTTTATAGTCGGTGGCGCCCGCCCAGAAACGGACCGCATCGATTGCCGCCGCGTCCGGCCGGTATTCGCCCTTGGCCGTGAATTTGGTTTGACGCGCGTCGATCCGGGTCTGGTGATCGGCGCCGTCGATGCCGGGTATGTGATAGAGCGTGTCGTTCTGCGTGACGGCCGCGCCGATGAAGCCGCCATGGAAGAAATACGAACCGCCGATCGATGCGCCGGTGGCCTGCGCCGCGGAATTCGGCTGCCGTCCGTCGACCGGCCGGGTCTGGTCGAACAGATAGGGATAGCTCGGAATGCTGTAATCGCCCGACTTGCGTCCGTAGGCGTCGGCATGAATGGCAACATTGCCGCCGCCGGCGTCGAGCAGAATGCCGCCTTCGACGCCGCGATCGACCGAATTGACCGCGGTGCGGGTCTCGACGTTCACGCATCCCGGCGATGCTGCGTTGGCGAGCGGCGCCTTCACCGGAAGCCCATAGGTCTGAAACGGGGGGGCCGCGCAGGCGGGCAAAGCGTCCGGAATGCGGTTGTTGGTGGCGCTGACAACGCCACCGATCGCCGTGGACCCGTATCGCAGGGTTGCCGGACCGCGGATGACCTCGATCTGGTTGGTCGAAAGCGGATCGATCGGAACGAAGTGATCTTCGCCGAGGTCCGAGGCGCCGTTGCTGCCGATGCCGTTCTCGACGATGCCGACGCGATTGACGTCGAGACCCCTGATGATCGGCCGGCTTGATGCTCCGGGTGCAAAGCTTGAGCCGGTGATCCCTGGCTTGGAGAACAAGAGATCGCCAAGCGTGCCGCCGCCTTGCCGCCGGATTTCCTCGTTCGGCATGACGGTGACGGTCGCGAACTGATCGGTCACGACCGGAAGCACGCCCTGTTGAGGCGCCGCGGCGACGGGGGCCGGTTGCGGCTCGTTATCGCGTTCGCGACTGCGGCCGGGCATGCCGCGGGCGACGCGCGCCGGCTTTCGCGCCGGGGTCACGTTTCGCCGCACGATCGGGCTTGGCGCCGTCACGGTGATTTCCGGCAGTTGTGTCGAGGCGGATGGCGCGGCCGTGTCCTGGGCCATCGCGCCGTTGCCGACCGCACACAGAAATAGCCAGCTTGCGCCACCGATGTGGAACGCTCGTCTTTTGGTGAATGTCATTTGTCCCGATCCTGATTCCGTCAAGCGACGGACGATTCGATTATCCCTTGGCGGATCGGCCACGTGTCACGCGGCGATCCCCTTCGGGCGCATCAGTCAATCGATGTCAGGAGGCGGGAGGGGCGCGGGACTGGAAGGCTGAATGGACCGAGCTCAGATGCGCGAATTCGGCGTCGGTCGTCAGGTACAGAAGCTCGATGGCCTGCGGCAGCAGCAACAGCGGCGGTGCCGAGAATAGAACGTTGTTGGCCAGCGAAATGACGGCGCAGATCGCACAGGCCTCAGCCGGATGGTCGGTATCGTGATTGGACGGTGGCTGCGTCTGGGCGGCTTGGCCTGCCGCATCTGGTACCGCAGGGATCTGCGCATGATCGAGGTCAACCTGCGTCAGGCTGGTCGCGATCGCAGGCGCCGCCGCTGCCGGGTGGAAATGTCCGCACGACAGCGCAAACTGGATCGCGAGCGCGAACAGCGCCAGCCGCGAGCCGTGTTTGACGTTATTCCGGAACCACTTCACGACGACTGACGCCTTGTCCCCCGGAGCGGCCAAGGTGTCTCGGCCGTCCGATGTAATAATATAACATCAGCGGTGGTCCGCGGGGTCAACCGCGCTCGGTCCGGGTGTCGGCGCAATTCAAGGCGGGTGTGTGATTCACGCAACGGTATGCGGGTCGAGCTGATCATCGTCGATTTGAGCGCACCTAGCGTCCCTCAAATTTTCCTGGTTGACAGCCCAGCCGGGTTCAGATTGTTATGTTATAACATTACATATTTGCGGATCATCCCATGCCTCGCCGTCCTCGTTTGGGATTCCGTGAACTGAACAGGCTCTTTGACCTCGATGCAAAAACTCCCCGTCACTGTCTTGTCCGGCTTCCTCGGGGCTGGAAAGACAACTTTGCTGAACCACGTGCTGAACAACCGTCGCGGCCTGAAAGTGGCGGTGATTGTGAACGACATGAGCGAGGTCAACATCGACGCCGACCTCGTACGCGATGGCGGTGCGAACCTGTCGCGGACGGATGAAAAGCTGGTCGAAATGACCAACGGGTGCATTTGCTGCACGCTGCGCGACGATCTCTTGAAGGAAATTCGTGGGCTCGCGGAGAGCGGACGGTTCGATTACCTCCTGATCGAATCGACCGGCATTTCCGAACCGCTTCCGGTTGCGGCGACGTTCGATTTCCGCACCGAGGAGGGCGACAGTCTTTCCGACGTGGCAATACTCGACACCATGGTGACGGTGGTCGATGCGGTAAACCTGCTGCGGGACTATTCCTCGACCGACTTCATCCGGGATCGCGGCGAGTCGCTCGGTGCTGACGACAAGCGGACGATGGTGGATCTGCTGGTTGAGCAGATCGAATTCGCTGACGTGGTGGTGCTCAACAAAATCGGCGATGCTTCCAAAGAACAGTTGGAGGCCGCTCGCAAAATCATCCGCGCGCTGAACCCCACAGCCGACATCGTGGAGACCTGTTTTGCCAATGCGCCCTTCGAGCGCATTCTCAACACCGGGCGTTTCGATTTCGAGCGGGCGCAACAACATCCGCTCTGGTTCAAGGAGCTATATGGCTTTGCCAACCATACGCCGGAGACCGAACAATACGGCGTCGGCAGCTTCGTCTATCGTGCGCGTCGACCGTTCGCGCCGGAGAAGTTTCATCAATTCCTCAGGGAAAGCTGGACCGGAGTCATCCGGGCAAAGGGCCATTTCTGGATCGCCACGCGTCCGCAATGGCTGGGTGAATTGAGTCAGGCCGGTGCGATCGTGCGAACCGAAGGCTTGGGCTTTTGGTGGGCCAACGTGCCGGCTGACCGCTGGCCGGACGATCCGTTCTGGCGGCAGTCGCTCAAGAAGAACTGGAACGAACTGTACGGCGATCGCCGGCAGGAGATCGTGTTCATCGGCACGGCCATGGACCAGGACGCCATCACGGCGCGCCTCGACGCATGTCTTGTTCCGGGAAAGTCCGGCATGCACATCGAGGAATGGGCTAGTCTGCCCGATCCGTTCCCCAGATGGCGGCGCGCCGATGAGGCCGCTTAGCCATTCGGCGCGTTGCTTCTAGCGCCCCTCGCGGACCCACGTCGCTGCAAACGCGCCGAGCAGCAGCAGCAGGCCGATCAGGCCGGCGAACATCGGCAGCACGCCGACGCCCTTGACGACGCTGGCGTCGCGCATCTTCACGCCCATCCAGCCGTCGCCGCGGAAGATGCTGGTGGAGCGCACCGGCACGATGCGGGGCAGGTCGATGCTTGACCCGTCGACCACGCGGCGCGCGTCGCCGCCGGTCGCTTGCGCCAGCGGCTTGAGCATTTCGATCGTCGACGTGACTTCGGAAAATTCCCTCGGGTTGGTCGGCCCGACATTGATCAGCGCCTTCAGCGTGCCGTCGGTCGCCTGCCACAGGCCGAGTTCGTTTGCCGGCAGGGTCGAACGCCAGGTGCCGGGATCGCTCGCGCTCAACGTCAGTTCGCGCGTGGCGCCGCTCGGCGAGGTCACCGTTACCGGTGCGACGTTGTCGGCCATGGTCTGCCGCAACACCACGAGGTCCTTGCCCTGGATCTGCAGGCGCAGGGCCTCTTCATCGAGGTCGGGTTGCTTCATCAGCCAATGCGACATCCGCCGCAACAGGTCGAGATGCGGACCGCCGCCTTCATAGCCGCGCGCCCATAGCCAGATATGGTCAGACAGCAGCAGCGCGACGCGGCCCTCGCCGAAGCGCGACAGCAGCAGCAGCGGCTTGCCGTCGGCGCCGGTCATGACCGGGGGCGTGATGGCGTTGCGCGTCTCCACGGTGCGGAAGAACCGGCTCCAGCGCGGCGGTTCGTTGGTGGAGCCTTCGAGGCCGCGCGTGACCGGATGACGTTTACCGATGTCGCTCAGACGTGCATAAAACGGCTTCTCGGAGACGCCGACGGGTTCGGCCGGCAGCACCGAATCCAAAGGGGTGCGCCAGATGCTGCTGGTCGAGGCGTAGTCCGGCCCTGCGGACACCAGCACCGCGCCGCCGGCACGCACGTACCGCGCCATATTCTCGAAATAGGGAATCGGCAGCACGCCCTGGCGGGCGTAGCGGTCGAAGATGATCAGCTGGAACTCGTTGATCTTCTGCTGGAACAGTTCGCGCGTCGGAAACGCGATCAGCGACAACTCGTTGATCGGCGTGCCGTCCTGCTTCTCCGGCGGCCGCAGAATGGTGAAATGCACGAGGTCGATGCTGGCGTCCGACTTCAACAGATTGCGCCAGGTGCGTTCGCCGGAATGTGGCTCGCCCGACACCAGCAGCACCCGCAATTTGTCGCGCACACCTTCGATCGCGACCACGGCGCGGTTGTTGACCAGCGTGAGTTCGTTCTCGAGCGGCGAAGCCTCGATCTCGACGATGTTGGAACCGGCATGCTTGATGTCGATATCGACATTGGCGGTTTGGCCGCTCTGCAAGGTGCGTTCGTTGATCACCTCGCCGTCGCGGCGCACGACGATCCTGGCGCGCTGGCCGGTGACGCCCTGGTCGTCCAGCCGGTAGGTGATGGTCTGGGGCTGGCCGACGATGCCGAATCTTGGCGCGGCCGAAATCGCGACGCGGCGGTCGCGCTCGTCCTTGCGGCCGGTGACCAGCGCATGCACCGGCGCCTGGAAGCCCAATGCCGCGGCGTTGGCGGGAATGTCATGGACGCGGCCGTCGGTGATCAGGAAGGCGCCGGCGACGCGGTCGACGGGAACATCCGAAAGCGCCGACGACAACGCGCCGAACAGCTTGGTGCCGTCGGTTTCGCCATCGGCCTGTCCGGCATCGACGACACGCACTTCCAGTCCCTTGACCTTCTTGAGGCTGTCGACCAAGGCCTCCTGCGCCTTCGCCGTCTCCTCATTGCGGGTGCCGAAATTCTGGCTCGGGCTCTTGTCGATGACCACGGCGGCGACCGACGACAACGGCTCGCGGTCTTCGCGCGTGAAAGAAGGGTTGGCGAGCGCGAGCAAGATCAGCGCCAGCGCGATGACGCGCACGGCGGCGCCCCGCGCGCGGCCGATCAGCAGCAGCACCGAGATCGCGACGATCGCGGCCAGCGCGATCCACAGCACGAGGGTGGGAACGAGGGGGGTGAACGCGATACCGTACTGCATGCCGTTATTGCCCCAGCCGTTCGATGAGGGCAGGCGCGTGCACCTGGTCGGCCTTGTAGTTGCCGGTCAGCGTGTACATCACGATGTTGACGCCGGCGCGGAAGGCGAATTCGCGCTGGCGCGGCTCGCTCGGTGTCAGCGGCAGCATCGGCTGGCCGTCGGGCCGGATCGCCCAGGCCCCCGCAAGATCGTTCGAGGTGATGATGATCGGCGAGACGCCGTCGCCGCCGCGCGCGGGCCGTGATGCGGCTTCGTCGTCATCCTCGCGCGGCAGGGTTTCGACCCAGGTCTGACCCGAGTTGAACCGGCCTGGAAAATCCCGCAGCAGATAAAACGTCTTGGTCAGCACGTGCTCGCGCGGCACCGGCTCGAGCTCGGGCACATCAAGCGAGGAGAGAATCTCGCGCAAGGTGCGCATGCCCGCTGTCTGCGACGCGCCGTTTTCTCCCGGCGGCGCCTCGATGGCGTCGCGGGTGTCGAATACGACCGTGCCGCCCTGCTTCATATAGGCGTCGATGCGGTTGATGGCGTCCTGCGGCGGTTTCGGCGCGCCCGGTACCACCGGCCAGTAGATCAGCGGGAAGAACGCCAGCTCGTCGCGCGCAGGATCGATGCCGACGGGGTCGCCGGCTTCCAGCGCGGTGCGCTGGGCGAGAAACAGCGTCAGTCCCGATAGGCCCGACTTGACGATCGAGTCGACGTCGGCATTGCCGGTGACGACATAAGCGAGGCGCGTCTGCGAGACCGACTTGATCGCAAAATCGTCATTGTCCGCGGCGCGGAGCGGGTCGGGCGCGATCGATGTCGCGGCCAGGATCATCGCCAGCAGCAATGCTGCGGGTGCGGCACGCCGCCGCCACAGCGCGGCAAGGCCCGCGCCGAGCACGGCGACCACGATCGCATCGACCAGGAACAGCGCCAGCGATGACGACAACAGGATGCCTCTGAGATCGCGCGGTTCGGCGTTGGTGTAACTGGCGCGGCGGGCGCGCAGCGACGTCGTGTCGAGTGCTGCGATACGGTCGGCGGAGGCCAGCGTGTTGACCGCGATCGGACCTTCGGCCGCGCCATAGAAACCCGGCGGATGATCTGCGGTGGCGCGGTCGCGATAATCGGCCGGCATCGGCTTGGCGGTGGAGGGCGGCGGGCCGAATGCGCCAAACCCATCGAGCGTGCGCAGCGGCGCCACGGTCTCGACATTGGTCGCTTCGCTGGCGACGCCCGCGCCCGGCTTTTGCGTGTAGCCGGACGTGTCGACCAGCCGCCGCAGCATCTCGACGAAGCTGCCGGACATCGGCAGGTCGGACCAGCGCGAGTCGGCGCCGACATGGAACAGGCTGAGGATGCCCTTGCCGCGATGTTCGCCGGTTACCAGCGGCGTGCCGTCTTCCAGCGAGGCCCAGCTCTTGGTTGCCAGCACGGCATCTGGTTCAGCCAGAACCTGGCGGTTGACGGTGACGTCCTTCGGTACCTGCAAGCCCGCGAACGGACCGTCGGCGGCGAACGAGGCCATATGCTGCGGCTTTTCCCAGGTCAGGCTGCCGCCGAGGCTGCGGCCGCCGCGGCGCAGTTTGACCGGCACCAGATCGTCATCGGCCTGAGCGAGACGAGGACCTGCGAAACGCACCAGCACGCCGCCCTGGTCGATCCAGGCGTTGAGGCGTTCGCGGATTTCCGGCGACAGCGTGCCGACATCGGCCAGCACGATCATCGGGAGTCGTTGATCAAGGAACTGTCCAATCACCTGCTGCGGCGCGCCGCGGTCGCCGAGCCGCACGTCGGCGAACGGCGACAGCGCGCGGGTGAGATAGAAGGTCGAGGCGAGCAACGGCTGCGCGGTGTCGCTGGTGGCGCCGGTGACGACGCCGATTGCGCGCCGCCGCCATCGCTTGTCGAGCAACTGCACGGCGCCGGCGGATCGCTCGCCGGCAATTTCCAGCCGCGCGATGTCGTTGCGCAACTCGACCGGCAGCTCGAACGCGGCTTCGGCTTCGCGGTCCTGCGGGCCGAACGCGTAACGGGCTTCGCCGATCGGCGAACCCTTGGCGTCGATCGCACGCACCACGCCGGCGGCAATGCCGCTGTTGGTGCGCAATACTTTCACCGTCATCTTCGCCGCGGCGTTTTCGGCGGCGACCAGCGCCAGGGCCGGGGATGCGCCGCCCTCGTAAATCGTCAGCGTGCGGTCGCCGACCGTCTTGGCCAGCGCTTCCAAAAATTCCGCGCCGCGTCCGGTGTCGACGCCGTCGGACAGCCAGGCGATCTCGGCATCGCCGGTGGTCTTGAGGAAGCGATCGAGCGGTGTGAGCGTTTCGACGCGCTCGATCGAATAGGGTTTTGGGACGAGCTGTCGCAGCGCGACGCGGGCCGTGCCGCCCGGCATCAGCGTGACATCGCGCGCCGGCTCGGACAGTGGCACCAGCGCGACGCCGCGGCGGTCGTTGTCGGCATTGGCGATCAACTCGTCGGCGGCCTTGATCCTCGTTTCCCAGCTCGAGGCTGCGCTCCAGCCGTCATCGAGCAGGATCACTAGCGGCGCCTTGCTGCCGCCGGCGGCGGTCTGTGGATTCCAGATCGGACCTGCGGCGGCGAGGATCACCAGGGCCGCTGCCGTCAGGCGCAACAGCGTCAGCCACCACGGTGTCCGCGACGGGGTTTCTTCCTTGGGCTTGATGTCGAACAGCAGCCGTGTCGGTGGAAACTCGATCCGTCTCGGACGCGGCGGCATCACGCGCAGCAGCCACCACAGCACTGGAAGAGACAGCAGACCCAGCAGCAGCAGCGGTTGAGCAAAGGAGAGGGGCAGGCCCGCGATCATGCGCTTCGCCCCGCTTTGACGGTCAAGGAACGCGCCGCGCCCTTAGCTACCATCATGCCCGAGTGCAGGAACAACAATAGTTCGGCCGCGGAGCGGCTGGTGGTATGGGTTGAAAACAGCCAGTCGAGCTTGTTGGTTTCGCCCCGGATCTCGTCGCGATGCAGCGCCACGCGCGCGACATAGTCGCTGGCCCAGCTTTCGGCGCGGCCGGCGGTGATGACGCCGCCGCCTTCCGGTTCGACGAATTCGACGCGGCCGGCATAGGGAAAGGTCTCTTCGGCGGGATCGACGATCTGGATCAGCGTGCCATGCGCGCCGGAGGCCGACAGGCCTGCGAGCATGGTGCGTATTTCGCTCATCGGCGACCAGAAATCCGACAGCACCACGATCTCGGCCAGCGCCGACGGGATGAACGACGGCGGCAGGCTGGCGCGCGCGGCATCGTCATGCAGCATCGCCTGCGCCATCTTGTCGATGACGCTGCGGCTGGCGGTCGGGTTCATCAGGCCGGGGATGCCAACGCGTTCGCCGCCCGCGACCAATAGTTCGGCCAGCGCGAAGGTCACGATCAGGCCGCGCTCCAGCTTGCTGTCGCGCGCCTGCTTCGAGGCAAAGGCCATCGACGGCGAGCGGTCGGGCCACACCCATACGGTATGCGCGGCCTCCCATTCCTGCTCGCGGACATAGAGATGATCGTCGCGCGCCGAGCGGCGCCAGTCGACGTTCTGCGACGGTTCGCCCGAGACGAAGCGGCGGTATTGCCAGAAACTTTCGCCGGAACCGGCGCGGCGGCGGCCGTGCAGACCGTGAATGACGTTGGCGGCGATGCGGCGGGCTTCAAGCACGAGACGCGGCAGCGATGCGGCGAGCGTACGGCTTTCGCCATCGGCACGTCGGATTGCTGTGATCTCCCCGTTGGCGTGCTTGGTCTCTGCGGCCATCAACCGATCCGCGTCTTCAATTGTCTGATTACGTCAGGAATGGTGCGGCCTTCCGCGCGTGCCGCGAAGGTCAGCGCCATGCGGTGCTTGAGCACGGGTTCGGCAAGGTCGAGCACGTCGTCGATCGAAGGCGCAAGACGGCCGTCGAGCAGCGCGCGGGCGCGGACCGCCAGCATCAGCGACTGGCTGGCGCGCGGACCGGGGCCCCAGGCGATTAGCTTCTCGCTCTCGCCATCCGGATTGGGACGCGCGGCGCGCACCAGCGAAAGAATGGCCTCGACCACGCTGTCGCCGACCGGCAGGCGGCGCACCAGCCGCTGGGCGGTGATCAGGATTTCCGCGTTCATGGAGGCCTTGGCGAGCGTCTCATCCGCGCCTGTTGTCTCGAACAGGATGCGGCGCTCGGCGTCGCGGTCGGGATAGTCGACGTCGATTTCCATCAGGAAGCGGTCGAGCTGGGCTTCCGGCAGCGGATAGGTGCCTTCCTGTTCCAGCGGGTTCTGGGTCGCGAGCACATGGAACGGCTTGGGCAGATCGTGCCGCGCGCCTGCAACGGTGATGTGCTGTTCCTGCATGGCTTGCAGCAGGGCCGACTGGGTGCGCGGGCTGGCACGGTTGATTTCGTCGGCCATCAGAAGCTGCGCGAATACCGGGCCCGAGATGAAGCGGAACGAGCGTTTGCCGGAGTTGCTCTCGTCCAGCACTTCGGCGCCGAGAATGTCAGACGGCATCAGGTCGGGCGTGAACTGGATGCGCTTGGCATCGAGACCGAGGGTGATGCCGAGGGTTTCGACCAGCTTGGTCTTGGCGAGGCCGGGAACGCCGATCAGGAGCGCATGTCCGCCGGACAGGATCGTCACCAGGGTGTTTTCGATTACCCGCTCCTGGCCGAAAATGACGGTGGAGATGGCTTCTTTCGCGGCCTTGATCTGGCCGGCGACCTGTTCGGCCGAACGGACGATTCCGTCCTCGAGCTTTTCGACACCATCTGCGCCAGGCATATCTATCTCCTTCATCGCTTCATGACCCCGCCGAATGCGTCGTCATGCCACGAACCTCATGCTAAACCTGCGCAAAGGTCATGTATTCGCTGAATTAAACTATCCCCACATTATCGGTATATGGGGGTATGAACGGCATCACGATATGGCGAGAATATTGTTCCCGCTCACGTCTCTCGGACGTGCACCAATCGTGCCAGATTGAGCCGCAGAAGCTTTAAGGCAAACAATGGCGAAGCAAGGGCAAACCAGCAAACCAGGCCGTGAAAACACCGGTCTCGAAGGTCTGACCGCCGCAGCGACCGATGCGGCAAAAGCCAGTCCCGCCGGACGCGGCCTGCCGCCGGTGCATCTGTGGAATCCGCCGTTTTGCGGCGATCTCGACATGCGAATCGCCGGCGATGGTACGTGGTTCTACATGGGCACGCCAATCGGGCGGCCGGCGCTGGTCCGGCTGTTTTCGACCATCCTGAAGCGCGAGGACGGCAAGCACTTTCTCGTGACCCCGGTCGAGAAGGTCGGCATCCGTGTCGACGATGCGCCGTTCCTGGCGGTCGAAATGCAGAACGAGCAAAGCGAGGGCGGTGGCCGCCTGCTGCGCTTCCGCACCAATGTGGACGATTGGGTGCCCTGCGACGGCGGGCACCGGCTGCGGTTCGAGATGGCTGCCGACGGCGGCCTCATGCCCTATCTTCACGTCCGCAGCGATCTCTGGGCCAAGGTCACCCGCGCGCTCTATTACGATCTGGTTGACATGGGGGAAGAGCGGGTGGTCGATGGACAGCCAATGTTCGGAATCGAATCCGGCGGCGAATTCTTCGCGATGGCCGACGCGAAGCAGGTGAGGGACGCGCTTTGAACGAGCCGATGCTGAAGAAGTTGGAACCGGCTGCGGTCAGCTCGGCGGAATTCTTCGCGCGGACCAAGGCGCGGCTGAACTTCGACGTCCCGCCCGGCCTGATCGATCCGAACATCATTCCCAGAACCGGCGACGAGGGCAATGATCGGATGCTCGAGATCATCGCCCAGGAACAGCCGGTGCGGCCAGCGGCGGTGCTGATCCCGGTGGTCGATCATCCGGAGCCGACGGTGCTGCTGACGCAGCGCTCGGAGCATCTGAGCAGCCATGCCGGCCAGATTTCGTTTCCCGGCGGCAAGATCGATGCAACCGATGCTTCGCCGATGGATGCTGCCTTGCGCGAGGCCGACGAGGAAGTCGGACTGAAGCGCGATTTCATCGAGCCGATCGGCTACCTCGATCTCTATGGCACGGCATTCGGCTTTCGCATCCTGCCGACGGTGGCGCGGGTGAAGCCCGGGTTCAAACTTGACATCAACGAGGGCGAGGTCGTTGACGCCTTCGAGGTGCCGCTGGCGTTCCTGATGAACCCGGAAAATCACCAGATCCACTCCAAGGAATTCCGCGGCATGGAGCGTTCCTATTACGCGATGCCGTTCGCCGAACGTTACATCTGGGGCGCGACCGCCGGCATCCTGCGGGTGTTGTACGAGCGGATTTATCTCGCATGATCCGTCCGGTACTGACCGAACTTGCAATTTTCCTGATCCCGTTCGCGGCCTATGCGCTGTTCCTGATCGCAACCCGTTCCGGCGTGCTGGCGAAATCTTCCTGGCCGGCGCATCTCGTCGCCAAGCTCGTGCTGGGGTCGCTGTTGCTGGTGATCACCAGTTTCGTCCTGCTCGCGCATTTCAGAGGGGGGGAGCCGGATTCGACCTACGTTCCCGCCCATATCCAGAACGGCAAGCTCGTTCCGGGGACAGATAAGCCTGGAGCGGGGAAATGAGCGAGGTGCGCGTGCTCGCCGATACACCCTGGCTCAAATCAGGACCGGCTGCCCGTGTGCTCGCGCTGCTCAACGGTAACAACGAGGAAGCCCGCGTGGTCGGCGGCGCCGTCCGCAACGCGCTTCTGAACATCCCGTCCGGCGATCTCGACATCGCCACCACAGCGCTGCCTGATGAAGTGGCGCGTCGCGCCAAGGCGGCGGGCATCAAATGCGTGCCGACCGGCATCGAGCATGGCACCGTGACGCTGGTGGTCGACGCCGTTCCGTTCGAGGTCACGACCTTGCGCGAGGATACCGAGACCTTTGGCCGCAAGGCCAAGGTCGCGTTCGGCCGCGACTGGGTTCGCGATGCGGAGCGGCGCGACTTCACCATCAACGGCCTGTCCGTCGATGCCGACGGCGTCGTGCACGATCATGTCGGCGGGCTCGCCGATATCGCAGCTCGTCGCGTGCGCTTCATCGGCGACGCCGGCCAGCGCATCGCCGAGGATTATTTGCGCATCCTGCGGTTCTTCCGCATGAACGCCGTCTATGGCGTCGGCGCGCCCGACCGTGAAGGCTATCTCGCCTGCATCGGCGGGCGTGCGGGACTGGCCAGTCTCTCCGCCGAACGTGTGCGGATGGAAATGTTGAAGATCATGGTCGCCGAGGGCGCGCTGGTTGCCGTCACCGCGATGGGGGATGCCGGTCTTCTGCAAGCGATCTTCGGCGGCGTCACCTACACGGGACCCATGGCTGCGATGATATCGGCGGAGCGTATGCTGGGGCTGCCGCCGAGCCCGGTTCGCAGGCTTGGCGCGCTCTCGGTAGCGGTAACCGAGGACGCCAAACGTGTCGCGGCGCGGCTGCGTCTCACCAACGCGGAAGCCAAGGCGCTGGATTCCATGGGTCACCGCTGGTGGCGGCTTGCCGACATGGACGAGGCGAGGGCACGGCGGCGGCTCTACCGGCTCGGCGAGGAACAATATCGCGACCGGCTGCTGCTGGCCTGGGCGCGCTCAGGGGGGAGCCAGGACTTCGCTGACAATCGCGCCGCCTATTGGCGTGAATTTGCCACCCTGCCGCAGCGCTGGAGCGCACCGAAGTTTCCGCTGAAGGCGGCTGATTTCATCGCGCGCGGCATTGCCGAGGGCCCGGCGCTCGGCCACGTGCTGACACTGGCGGAGGACGCCTGGCTGGCGGCGGATTTTCCGCTCGATCAACCCGCGCTGTCGGCCATTGCCGACCAGACCGTCGCCCGCTTCACCCGCGACCACCGGCTGTGAAGCGGCATCCGTGAATATTCTCGCAGGCTTTGCCGACATCTCGATCGTGCAGCTGTTGCTGGTCGCCGGCGTGGCGCTGTTTGCTTCCGTGATCGGCGGCCTTGCCGGCTACGGCACCGGCGCGCTGATGCCGCTGGTGCTGGTGCCGTTGATCGGCGCCGAGCCAGTGGTGCCGATCATCGCGATCTCCTCGATCTTCACCAATATCAGCCGCTTCGTCGCTTATGTCCGCTATGCCGACCGCCGCCGCGCGCTGATCGTGATATCGGCCGCGGCGTTGACCACGGCGCTCGGGGCTTACGGCTATACGCGGCTGTCCGGTGCCGGCGCGGCCCTGGTGATCGGCAGCATGTTGATTCTGAGCGTGCCGCTGCGCCGTTTTGCCAAACGCCGCGATATCAGGATCAGCGACGCCGGACTCGGCGCCGGCGCGGTCGGCTATGGCGTGGTGGTCGGCGGCACCTCGGGCTCCGGCGTGATCCTGCTGTCGCTGTTGATGGCGGTCGGCCTCGAAGGCGCAGCCGTAATCGCCACCGACGCCGTGATCTCGGTTGCGACCTCAATCGTCAAAATTTCGGTGTTCGGCCTGGCCGGCGCCGTCACCGCGCAGGTGCTCGCCTTTGCGATCCTGATCGGGGCTATCTCGCTTCCCGGCGCGTTCCTCGCCAAGGCCTTTGTCGAGCGCATGCCGGTGCATATCCACACCGCGATCCTCGACGCCGCCGTCATCACCGGCGGCGTGGTGATGATCTCAACCGCCGCGCGGTCTCTCATCGGTTAGAACGCGGTCGGTTGGAAAAACGATACCGCCGGGCATCCTGACCCGGCGGTATCGCAGGAGTGCTTTACGCTACCTTCTTGCTCTTTTTCTTCTTGTGGTCGTCGTCCTCATCTTCGTTGTCTTCGCTTTCGTCTTCATCCTCGTCCTCATCTTCCGCATCATCGATTTCAGCGGATTCGAGCACGGCCTTGGGAAGCGTTTCGCGAAACAGATCGCCTTCGCCGCCCATCCACAGGCACTCGACCGTGTCGTCGCTGACCTCGGCCACCGTCAGCGGGTGACCGCCGGATTTCAGAATAACAACATCGCCTGGCTTCAATTCCATGATCTTCCCTCCGCGCTGATTGACGCGATGGGCAGGCTAGCGATCGGTCATGACAGGCCGATCACGGCCGGCGGTTTTCGCGGTGGAGATTTGCGCGGTGGAACCGGAACTCTAGACTCTTGTTTTGACGCGTTTTCTTCACGCGAACCGGTATCCACCCCCGGATCAAGTCCGAGGGCATGCTTCGCTCGAAAACGCTCTAAGGCAGCAACTCGGTCAGCGAGCGGATGATGCGGTCGGGCTTGATCGTTGAATCCGCGGGCAGGCCGTCGCCGTGCACGTCGATCCAGATCGCGTAGATGCCGAGGCGCTGCGGCGCCACGACTTCCCATTCCAGATTGTCGCCGATCATCCAGGTCTCGGGCGCGCTGACGCCGAGGGCCTCCATCGCGTGCAGATAGGCGCGCTCTTCCGGTTTGCCGAAGCCGTGCTCGCCCTCAATCTGGATGTGATCGAACCTGTGCGACAGCGCGAAACGTTCGACCTTGGCGCGCTGCGGACCGGCGGCGCCGTTAGTCACCAGTGCCAGCTTCACCCCGTGCGCCTTCAGCGCGTCGATCGCGTCATGCGCGCCGGGGAAGACGAACATCTCTTCCTCGCGGTAGGCATGGAACCGGATGGCGAGCCGTGCGGCGAGATCCCGCGACAGCGGCGCGTGGCCGGCGGCGGCAAGCGCTGCAAATCCGTTGCCGACCACGATATGTCGGGCCTCCTCGAGCTTCAGCCGCCATTCGGCTGAGGCCGCGGCCCAGAATTTCCGGCCGGAGTCCACGATCGCCGCGGCGACCTGTTGCGATGTGATGGCGCCCAGCTCATCGGCAAATTCCGCCGCGACATTGTTCCAGGCGATCTCGGGGCGGCCATAGGCCGACAGGATGGTGTCGTCCATGTCGATCAGCATGGCGCGAGGCAGCTGTGTCATCTTGTTCAGGGCCATCCTGTTCAGGGCCATTTCACTTCGGGGGGCATCGACGACAGGATTGAATCGACATTGCCGCCGGTCTTCAGGCCAAAGGTGGTGCCGCGGTCATAGAGCAGGTTGAATTCGACGTAGCGTCCGCGGCGCACCAGTTGCTCCTCGCGATCGGCCGGTGTCCAGGAGGTGTCGAAATTCTTCCGTACCAGTTCGGGGTAGATTTTCAGGAAGGCGCGGCCGACGTCCTGGGTGAAAGCGAGGTCGGCATCCCAGTCACCTGAATCGTGGTGATCATAGAAAATCCCGCCGATGCCGCGCGCTTCCTTGCGATGCGGCAGGTAGAAATATTCGTCGCACCATTTCTTGTATCGGTCATAATCGGCAGCGCCGTTCGGCCCGCTGCATGCCTGCTTCATCGCCGCGTGAAAGGCGATCGTGTCGGCGTCTTCCTGGCTGCGGCGCCGGTCGAGCACCGGCGTCAGGTCGGCGCCGCCGCCGAACCACGTCTTCGTCGTCACCACGAAGCGGGTGTTCATGTGCACGGCAGGAACGTGCGGGTTGCGCATATGCGCGATGACGGAGATGCCGGATGCCCAGAACCTGGGGTCATCGGTGGCGCCCGGAATCTGCGAGCGGAATTCGGGGCTGAATTCGCCATGCACCGTCGAGCAATGCACGCCGACTTTCTCGAACAACCGTCCGTACATCATCGACATCACGCCGCCGCCACCGGGTTTGCCGGTATGGTCGGCACGGTCCCACGGCGTGCGCACGAAGCGTCCCGCGGTGCCGGGATAGAGTGAGGCGGGTGCGTCGTCTTCGAGCCGCTCGAAGGCCGCGCAGATGTCGTCGCGCAGCGCTTCGAACCAGCCCCGCGCCCGCGCCTTGCGATCCTCGATGACGGTGACGTCCATCGGTCTAGCCTTGCGGACCGTAATAGGTGCAGCTCTCGTTGCAGCTGTCGCGGTGAACGCTGACGCGGGTGATCTTTCCGGCGTGCTGGACCCGCTCCCAGATGAAGCGGGACAGGTTTTCCAGCGTCGGCGGGCCAAGCGCCTCGACCTTGTTGAGGAGCTTGTGGTCGAGCGCCTTCTGGACCTCCGCCATGCTGCGTTCGAGCAAGCCGAGATCGAGCACCATCCCCGTGGCGGGATCGGGCGTGCCGCGCATGGTCACTTCGGCGCGAAACGAGTGGCCGTGAATCTCTTCACTATCAGCGCCAAAGGTCGTTCCCGGCAGCGAATGTGCGGCCTCGAAGCGAAACGATTTCGTCAGTTCCCACATTGTGAAAGCTCAAATCCTATCTGATGCCAGTACTACCTGATACCGAGTGTCTTGTGTGTCTGCAGGCTGAGTCGCCATTGCGGGTGCTGCAGGCAATAGTCGATCGCGCGTGCGGTGTTTTCGACCACGTCGGGTCCATCCATCGGCTGCAGCGAGAAGCGCTCGAAGGCGAGACCTTCGAATTGCTCGGGCGCTGCATCCGCTTGCGGATAGACCAGCTTCAATTCATGGCCCCGGCGCACCACGAGATCGGAGCCGGCTTTCGGGCTGACGCAGACCCAGTCCATGCCCTCGGGCGGCTCGATGGTGCCGTTGGTTTCGATGCCGATCTCGAAGCCGCGCGCATGCAGCGCGTCGATGAACGGCGTGTCCACCTGCAGCAGCGGCTCGCCGCCGGTCAGCACGACGTAGCGGTTGGCGTTGGCGCCGGTCCATTGCGCGGCGATGGTATCGGCGAGTTCATCGGCCGAGGCATAGCGGCCGCCCAGCGTGCCGTCGGTGCCGACGAAATCGGTGTCGCAGAATTTGCAGGTGGCGGAGCTCCGGTCCTGTTCGCGGCCGGTCCAGAGGTTGCAGCCGGCGAAACGGCAAAACACGGCCGCGCGGCCGGCATGCGCGCCTTCGCCCTGCAGGGTCAGAAAGATCTCTTTGACCGCGTAACTCACCATCTCTCCATCAGGTCTCGATCAAGCCTTCTCAATCAAGTATTGGAACCGGTTTGCCGCAGCGCCTCGCCCAGTGCCATGGCGGCCGCCATCGCGACGTTGAGCGAACGCAGGCCCGGCTTGATCGGGATCACCAGCCGCGCATCGGCGACGCCGGCGACCTCGTCGGGGACACCTGCGGATTCCCGCCCGAACAGCAGGACGTCATCCCGCTGGTAGCGGTAATCCAGATAGGAACCGGCCCCCTTGGTCGTAAACAGGACCAGCCGGAAACCCCCGTCGTTACGCCATTGTTCGAATTTTGACCATGAGTCGTGGCGTGTAATAGCGACATGGTCGAGATAGTCCATGCCGGAGCGGCGGAAATGCCGGTCGGACACCGGAAAGCCCGCGGGCTCGATAATGTGGGCCGCGACATCCAGGCATGCGCACAGGCGCAGAATCGTTCCGGTGTTCTGGGGGATATCGGGCTGGAATAGCGCAATCTGCATGATGTTGGCGGCCTGTGAAGCCCTGATGAAATGACTGAATAATCACAGCTCGACGCGGATTTAGTGCATTGCACGCTTGCGAGCCGATAGCGGGCTTGCGCTCTTACGGCAAGGGTGCCAATAGAACGATTCTGGACTGCTTGTTCCGCCCGGATTGGCCGGGAAAAGTGGTCTTTCTGCCGCCGCGGGGGCCGCGGGCGCCGGCAGCCACTTTCGGGCGCGATTCCAGCGTCTCCGGGGCGGTTCCGCTGGCTGCAGATGAGAAAGGGCTTGGAATCGTGACGACAGCGTCTTCGGCGGACCATCCGACACGCCGTGATTTTCTTTTTGTTGCAACGGGGGCCGTCGCCGCCGTAGGCGCCGCTGCCACAGTGTGGCCGCTCGTTGCCCAGATGAACCCGGACGCATCGACGATCGCGGCCGGTGCGCCGATCGAGGTCGATCTGACGCCGATTGCCGAAGGGCAGGACATCAAGGTGTTCTGGCGCGGCAAGCCGATCTACATCAGCCATCGTACCAAGAAGCAGATCGAAGAGGCGCAGAAGGTGTCGCTGTCGAGCCTGCCCGATCCGCAGCCCGACTCGGCACGCGTCAAGGCGGGCCATGACCAGTGGCTGGTGGTGATCGGCATCTGCACCCATCTCGGCTGCATCCCGATCGCCCATGAGGGCAGTTACGACGGCTTCTTCTGCCCCTGCCACGGTTCGGTGTACGACACCTCGGGCCGCATCCGCTCGGGCCCGGCGCCGACCAACCTGCCGGTGCCGCCCTACACGTTCGTTTCCGATACCAAAATCCAGATCGGCTAAGGCCCCCGGACGCCCGTCCGGGACCTTAATCCGTCGCGTCGTTTTACTTCCTCAGGATCGCATCAATGAGCGGACCATCCGATTTCCAGCCGACCAACCCCGCCTTGAAGTGGATCGAACGGCGTCTCCCGATCATGGGTCTCGTCCATTCCTCGTTCGTGGCCTATCCGACGCCGCGTAACCTGAACTACTGGTGGACCTTCGGCGCCATCCTCTCGATGATGCTGGCCCTGCAGATCGTGACCGGCGTGATCCTGGCGATGCACTACACGCCGCATGCCGATCTCGCTTTCAAATCGGTCGAACTGATCGTCCGCGACGTCAACTACGGCTGGCTGCTGCGCAATATGCACGCCTGTGGCGCCTCGATGTTCTTCTTCGCCGTCTACATCCACATGTTCCGCGGCCTGTATTACGGGTCGTACAAGGAGCCGCGCGAAATCCTCTGGATCCTCGGCGTCATCATCTACCTCTTGATGATGGCGACCGGCTTCATGGGTTACGTGCTGCCGTGGGGCCAGATGAGCTTCTGGGGCGCCACCGTCATCACCAATCTGTTCTCGGCCGTGCCGTATTTCGGCGAGAGCATCGTGACGCTGCTGTGGGGCGGCTATTCGGTCGGCAATCCGACGCTGAACCGCTTCTTCTCGCTGCACTATCTGTTGCCGTTCGTGATCGCCGGCGTGGTCGTGCTGCACATCTGGGCGCTGCACGTTGCGGGCCAGAACAATCCGGCCGGCGTCGAGGCGAAGACCGAAAAGGACACCGTGCCTTTCACGCCCTACGCCACCATCAAGGATGCGTTCGGCGTCTCCTGCTTCCTGCTGTTCTTCGCCTGGTTCATCTTCTACATGCCGAACTATCTCGGCGAAGCCGACAACTACATCCCGGCCAATCCCGGCGTGACGCCGCCGCATATCGTGCCGGAATGGTACTATCTGCCGTTCTACGCGATCCTGCGCTCGATCCCGAACAAGCTCGCCGGTGTGGTGGCGATGTTCGGTGCGATCCTGATCCTGGCTTTCCTGCCCTGGCTGGACAACGCGAAGACCCGCTCCTCGAAGTATCGCCCGCTGGCGAAGCAGTTCTTCTGGGTCTTCGTCGTCGTCTGTCTGCTGCTGGGCTGGCTCGGTTCCAAGCCCGCCGAAGGCATCTACGTGGTCGCCGGCCGGATCCTGACCTTCATGTACTTCGCCTATTTCCTGATCCTGCTGCCGCTCTTGAGCCGGATCGAGACGCCGCGGCCGGTGCCGAATTCGATCGCCGACGACGTGCTGGCCAAGACCGGAAGCAAGTCGACACCGATGGTTTCGACGGTGCTTGCGCTCCTCGTCGCCGGCGGGTTGTTGGCCGGCGGCATGCAGCATGCTCGCGCGGCGGAGGGCCAGGAAAAACCGCCCGGAAACAAGTGGTCGTTCGCTGGCCCGGTCGGCAAGTTCGATCGCGGCGCGCTGCAGCGCGGCCTGAAGGTTTACAAGGAAGTCTGCGCGTCCTGTCACGGCCTGTCCTACATCGCCTTCCGCAACCTCGCCGAAGCCGGCGGTCCCGGTTATTCGGTGGCGCAGGCGGCAGCGTTCGCGTCCGATTACAAGGTCAAGGACGGTCCGGACGACAAGGGCGAGATGTTCGAGCGGCCGGGCCGGCCGGCCGACTATTTCCCGTCACCGTTCCCGAACGAGAATGCGGCGCGGGCCGCCAATGGCGGCGCGTTTCCGCCGGACCTGTCGCTGATCAACAAGGCGCGTTCCTACCCGCGCGGCTTTCCGCAGTTCCTGGTCGACTTCTTCACCCAGTACCAGGAGCAGGGCCCGGATTACGTTTCGGCCGTGCTGCAGGGCTATGAAGACAAGCCGCCAGCCGGCTTCTCGCTTCCAGAAGGTTCCTATTACAACAAGTACTTCCCCGGCCACGCCATCAAGATGCCGAAGCCGCTCAGTGACGGCCAGGTGACCTATGACGACGGCGCGCCGGCCACCGTCGCGCAGTACTCCAAGGACGTCACCACGTTCCTGATGTGGACCGCGGAACCGCACATGGAGGCGCGGAAGCGGCTCGGTCTGCAGGTGTTCGTGTTCCTGATCCTGCTCACGGGGTTGCTGTACTTCACCAAGAAGAAGGTCTGGGCCAACGCGCACTAAGCGCTGGGTTCATCGCAATTCGGAAAAGCCCCTGCGGGGGCTTTTTTGTTGGGTTCGTCATTGCGAGCCACCCGGTCGGCGCGCAGCGCCGCCGGATGGACAGGCTCCGCGAAGCAATCCACCTATCCGTTATGCGGCGGCATGGATTGCTTCGCTGCGCTCGCAATGACGGCTAATGGATTGCTTCCGGACCCCACAGCGGACAAAATGGCCGCCAATCGCTCCCCAAAAAATACGGAGGACCCCATGGGAACCAGCATCACTTTCAAGCGTCCCGACGGCAAGGACGCGGCCGGCTATCTCGCCAATGCGGCGCGCGGCAACGCGCCGGGCGTGGTCGTGATCCAGGAATGGTGGGGGCTGCAGGACCAGATCAAGGGCATGTGCGACCGCTTCGCGGCGGCCGGGTTCGACGCGCTGGCGCCGGATCTCTACAAGGGCACGGTGGTGCCGTATCACGACACGGACGCCGCCGGCAAAGAGATGAACTCGCTGGATTTCATGGATGCGACGACGCAGACCGTGCGCGGCGCCGCGCAATATCTCGCCAAGAACGGCGCCAAGGTCGGCCTGACCGGCTTTTGTCTCGGCGGTGCCGTCACCATCATCGGCGCCACCAAGATTCCGGAGCTCACGGCCGGTGTGGTGTTCTACGGCATCCCGCCCGAGCAGGCGGCAAAACCGGCGGACGTGAAAATTCCGCTGCAGGGCCACTTCGCCAACAAGGACGACTGGTGCACGCCGGCGCTGGTCGACGGTTTCGAAAAGGCGATGAAGGAAGCGGGCAAGTCGCTGGAGCTGTTCCGCTATGACGCCGAGCACGGCTTTGGCAATGAACAGCGCCTGTCGGTGCACGACCGGCAGTGCGCGGAGCTCGCCTGGGGCCGCGCTACGGAGTTTTTCAGGAAGCATCTAGGGTAAGACGTCTCCTTGTCATTGCGAGCCAACGGGTCGGCGCGAAGCGCCGCCCGATGACAGGCTCCGCGAAGCAATCCATGTTTCAGCTTGCGGCGCTATGGATGCTTCGTCCGCTTCGCTCCCTTGCACAAACGCTTCGCGTTTGTTGCAGGCAATGACGATAGATAGAGGTTGAGAATGAAAATCTTCTGCACAGGCGCGTCCGGTTATATCGGCGGATCGGTGGCGGCTCATCTCGTGGCCGCCGGACATCAGGTCACCGGCCTGGTTCGTTCCCCGGAAAAGGCCGATGCGGTGCGCGCCCGCGGCATCGAGCCGTTATCGGGAACGCTGGATGACGCAGAAATCCTGGCGCAGGCGGCGCGCGCCGCCGACATCGTCATCAATGCGGCCAGTGCTGATCACAAGGGCGCGGTGGATGCCCTGCTTGGCGCGCTGGCCGGAAGCGGCAAGCCGTTCATCCATACCTCGGGTTCGAGCATCATCGGCACACAGTCCAAGGGCCAGCGCTCCGATGCGGTGTTCGATGAAGACACGCCGTTTACGCCATCGCCTGCGCGTGCGGCGCGGGTCGCGCTGAACGAATTGATCCTGTCCTATCGCGACAAGGGCTGCCGTCCCGTCATCATTTGCCCGAGCCTGATCTACGGCATCGGCCATGGGGCGGGACGCGACAGCGTGCAGGTACCTTTCCTGATAAAGCTCGCGAAAAAACGCGGCAACGCGGCCCATGCCGGTCCCGGCGAGAATATCTGGTCGAACGTTCATATCGACGATCTCGTGACGCTCTATGCGCTCGCGATCGAGAAGGCGCCAGCCGGCGCGTTCTACTTCGCCGAGAATGGCGAGGATTCGATGCGCGAGGTTTGCGAAGCCATCAACCGCATGCTGGGTTTTGCTGGACCGCCATCGGCAATGTCGATGGAAGAGGCGGTCGCCGAATGGGGCGAGGGCACGGCTGAAAACACGATGGCATCCAACAGCCGCGTGCGTGCGGTGCGGGCACGGCAGCTCGGCTGGAAGCCGCAGGCGCGCAGCCTGATCGAGGAGATCGAGCAGGGCTGTTATCGGTAGCAGGCAACCCGGCGTGGATCGGAGGGTGAGTTCGAATGGTACCAACTATCCAGCCAGACCAAGAACCGATCGCGGTCGGCGAAGGTGCGTTCGCCGTGCCGCAGCGCATCGGTCGGCGGTGTTGGAGGGGCTGGAACAGGCCGAACTCGGAGAGTTCGCGAGCGATGAGGAGATGGCCGCACTTTGGGAGAGGTGTGGTCTGTGAACTATAGCTCTGTCGTCCCTGCGAACGCAGGGACCCATAGCCACCAGCGATAATTGTTTTGCACGCTGGTCGCTATCTTCCTCTTTCAGCAACAGAGGCCGCGGCGTATGGGTCCCTGCGTTCGCAGGGACGACATCCGTTATGAGGAGCCGGCATCGCCCCGCACCCCGTCCCACCACGCGCACGTGCCGGACATCAGCTGGTAATTGCCTTCCATCACCTGCACCGGCGCGCGCAGGCCCTCGGTGGCGGCTTGCATCCGCATCTGGCGCGCGGTCTCGCGGTCTTTCGGCGGCAGCCAGACCCGTTCATGTCCCCACAGGCTCGGGCCATGATGCATTTCGACCGGCTGCCATGTCGCCGGATCGATCTCGCGGCCGCCCCAGCCGCATTCGATCATGAAGGACGACGGTGTCCTGGCGTAGAACGAGGTCATGAAATCGTTGGTGTGGCGGCCGAGCGTGACGCCGACGCGGTCGGGCTGCATCATCGCAATGTCGTAGGATTGCCCGACATCGTCGAGCGAGAACAATTCCACCATCAGATGATGCATGCCGTTCCTGCCGGTCTCGATCAGCGCCAGGCTGTGATGCCGCGCGTTGACGTGAAAGAAATAGGCGCGGAACGGCTTTTCGATGTAGTCGGAAAGCCCGAAGCCGAGCACGTCGACATAGAACGCCATCATCGGATCCATGTGCTCGACGGTCAGCACGGCATGTCCGAGGCCGAGCGGACCGGTGCGAAAGCCCGAGATCGAGCGGCCCGGACTGAACGGCGTCTCGTCGATCTCGGCGCCGTAAAACGCCTCGAGCCGGTTGCCGCCGGGATCGCGAAACGAGATCAGGCCGCGCACGCGCCCGGCATCGGCCAGCGTCTGCGGCTCGGCCGTGACGGTGATGCCGGCTTGTTCGAGCCGGGCGGCGAGCTGGTCCAACGCCGCCGCGTCGGCGACTTCCCAGCCGAAGAAGCGCGCGCCTTCGCCCATCGCGCGGTCGATGACGATGCGCTGCTTGCGGTCGTCCATCCGGAAGGCGAGCAGCGAGTTGCCGCGCTCGACCGCCTGCAGGCCGACCAGGGAGGTCCCGAACTGGCGCCAGTCCTCCAGCGCATCCGATCCGAAGCCCGCGTATCCCAGACCCAGCAATGCCATCCCTTGCCTCCGCCTGCCTGTTGTTTTCGGGCGTTGTTGCCGCCGCCGCTTGGGCCGGATGCTACGCGGATTTTGGCCGTTTCAAACCCCAAAAGATAGCCGGCTGGGCAGGCCAGGGCGCCGAGGCCTCCCTTGACATCGCTCGCGGCGGATGGTGATTAAGCGACATGAGCACCGCCGTCCGCCCATCCCGTCTTTGGTGGCGCACCTCTTAAAGAGGTGGCCGGTGCGATTTCATTTTAACAATCGTCGAAGGTCGCCATCGCAGTGCGACCGGCGGTTTGTTTATTTGCCCTTCGTTTGTCCTGTGTGGCGTTCCCTCACCAAGTTTCGTAAGAGGATCACATGAACAGGACCGTCTTCTCCCTGCCCGAGCACAGCGATTACCGGACCGTCAGTGGTCTTGCGATCTCGCGCACCGTCGAGCAATTTTCCGGCGACGCCAAGCGGCTCGATGACCTGATCGACCTGCTCGACCGCCGCCGTGGCGTGGTGCTGTCTTCGGGCACCACGGTGCCGGGCCGCTACGAGAGCTTTGACCTCGGTTTTTCCGATCCGCCGCTGGTGCTGGAAACCGAGGGCGCGAATTTCGCGCTCAGCGCGCTGAACGGGCGCGGCGAGGTACTGATCGCCTTTCTCGGCGAGGTCCTGCGCGAACCTTGCGTCGTAGTCACCGAGCAGAGCGCGTCGCGTCTCGCCGGCCATATCATCCGGGGCCCCGCGCCTGTCGATGAAGACCAGCGCACCCGACGCGCCAGCGTGATGTCGCTGGTGCGCGATCTGGTGGCGAGCTTCACCGCCAATGACGATCCGCTGCTCGGCCTGTTCGGCGCCTTCGCCTACGACCTCGTATTTCAGATCGAGGACCTCGTGCAGAAGCGCGCGCGCGAGGCCGACCAGCGCGACATCGTGCTGTATGTGCCGGATCGCCTGCTCGCCTATGACCGCGCCACCGGCCGTGGCGTGGTGCTGAGTTACGATTTCGCCTGGAACGGCAGATCCACCGCCGGCCTGCCGCGCGACACCGCCGAGAGCGTCTACACCAAGACGCCGCGGCAGGGTTTTGCCGATCACGCGCCCGGCGAATACCAGGCGACGGTTGAGACCGCACGCGCCGCATTCGCGCGCGGCGATCTGTTCGAGGCGGTGCCCGGGCAGTTATTCGCCGAGCCGTGCGAGCGTTCGCCCGCCGAAGTGTTCCAGCGGCTCTGCCGCATCAACCCGTCGCCCTATGGCGCGTTGATGAATCTCGGCGAGGGCGAGTTTCTCGTCGCGGCCTCGCCGGAAATGTTCGTGCGCTCCGACGGACGGCGGGTCGAGACCTGCCCGATCTCGGGCACCATCGCGCGCGGTGTCGACGCGATCGGCGATGCCGAGCAAATCCGGCAATTGCTGAATTCGGAAAAAGACGAATTCGAGCTCAACATGTGCACCGACGTCGACCGCAACGACAAGGCGCGCGTCTGCGTCCCCGGCACCATCAAGGTGCTGGCGCGGCGCCAGATCGAGACCTACTCAAAGCTGTTCCACACCGTCGACCATGTCGAAGGCATTTTGCGCCCCGGCTTCGACTCGCTTGATGCGTTCATGACCCACGCCTGGGCGGTGACGGTGACGGGTGCGCCGAAATTATGGGCGATGCAGTTCGTCGAGGACAATGAGCGCTCGTCCCGGCGCTGGTATGCCGGCGCCATTGGCGCTGTGAATTTCGACGGCAGCATCAACACCGGGCTTACCATCCGCACCATCCGGATGAAGGATGGGCTCGCCGAAGTGCGCGTCGGCGCGACCTGTCTGTTCGATTCAGATCCCGCCGCTGAAGACCGGGAATGCCAGGTCAAGGCGGCCGCCCTGTTCCAGGCGCTGCGCGGCGATCCGCCGAAGCCGCTGTCGGCGTTCGCGCCTGACGCGACCGGCTCGGGCAAGAAGGTGCTGTTGATCGATCACGACGACAGCTTCGTGCACATGCTGGCGGATTATTTCCGGCAGGTCGGCGCGTCCGTGACCGTGGTCCGGCATGTTCATGCGCAGCAGATGCTGAACCAGAAAATCTGGGATCTGCTGGTGCTGTCGCCGGGTCCCGGCCGGCCCGAGGATTTCGGGATCTCGAAAACCATAGGAACGGCGCTGGAGAAGAAGCTGCCGATCTTCGGCGTCTGCCTCGGCGTGCAGGCAATTGGCGAATATTTCGGCGGCCAACTCGGGCAACTCGGCCAGCCCGCGCACGGCCGGCCGTCGCGGGTCCAGGTGCGGGGCGGGCGGCTGATGCAGAACCTGCCCAATGAGATCGTGATCGGCCGTTATCACTCGCTCTATGTCGAGCGCGACAGCGTTCCCGACGTGTTGCAGGTCACCGCAACCACCGAGGATGGGGTTGCGATGGCGATCGAACACAAGACCCTGCCGGTCGGCGGCGTGCAGTTTCATCCGGAATCGCTGATGTCGCTCGGCGGCGAGGTGGGTTTGCGTATTGTCGAGAACGCGTTCCGGCTGCATGTTACGAATTGAACGGGGACGTCATTGCGAGGAGCACTTGCGACGAAGCAATCCACCCCTTGGCGGCAATGGATTGCTTCGCGGAGCCTGTCATCCGGCGGCGCTGCGCGCCGACCGGGTGGCTCGCAATGACGAAGAGGAAAAGAGAAACCGATGACGTTTGAACATGACCTGAAGGCCACCGTCCGCACTATTCCGGATTACCCGAAGAAGGGCATCCTGTTCCGCGACATCACCACGCTGCTCGCGGATGCGCGCGCGTTCCGCCGTTCGGTCGATGAACTGGTGCAGCCCTGGGCCGGCAGCAAGGTCGACAAGGTCGCCGGCATCGAGGCGAGGGGATTCATCCTCGGCGGCGCGGTGGCGCATCAGGTCTCCGCCGGCTTCGTGCCGATCCGCAAGAAAGGCAAGCTGCCGCACACCACCGTGCGGATCGCTTATTCGCTGGAATACGGCCTCGATGAAATGGAGATGCATGCCGACGCCGTGCAGCCCGGCGAGCGGGTCATCCTGGTCGACGATCTCATCGCCACCGGCGGCACCGCGGAAGGCGCGGTGAAGCTGCTGCGCCAGATCGGCGCCAATGTGGTCGCGGCCTGTTTCATCGTCGACCTGCCTGATCTGGGCGGCGCCGACAAGCTGCGGGCGATGGACGTGCCGGTACGAACACTGATGGCGTTCGAAGGGCATTGATGCGCAATTGCGCATCTGAGCGATCGCAGGGACGACACTTGATTAAACCGCCTGGGCGCCGAGTTGCGTGCGCCAGTGCTTCAGACGCTCTTTCAACAGCGCGTCCCTGATGTAGAACGTCTCTTCCTCTTCCAACCGCTCGCATTCCGCGAAGGTCAGATTTTCGGGCCCATGCGTGGTCCATGCCGCCTGCAGGCTGCGGCAGGTGTGGCTGCCCTGGCGCAGCGAAAACCAGATCCGGTTCTGGATCTTTTCGAGGTCAGGGGCCTGACCGACCCATTGCTCGGCCGAGGCCTTGCTGCGGATCACGAAAATCCCCGCGATGGTCTTCCGCTCCTTGTAGGCGGCGATGGCGGCTTTTCTGTCTGATGTCACCGGAGGCCTTGGGCGGGTTGCTGTCGGGGAAGGCGATAGCAGCCAGGTGAGATCAGGTCAATATTACCCGGGTAATATTGTCGAGGCCGGCCTCACGACCGCTGCAGAATCAGGCTGAGTTCCAGCTCCCGAAAACTGGTGTAATTCCTGCGGATCCATTGATGCAGTTCGGTCGAGGAATCCTTTTCCTGGCGCAGATAGCCCGTGAAGGAGAAGGTCAGCCGGTCGATATAGGTCTTCAGGAACACCGGCAGCGCCGATATCCGGAGCACGCGTCCCCGTTCCATCGCGGCGGGCAATTCGCCGCGCACCACGTGCTCATTGTCGATCGCGATCAGCGCATTCGCGGGAATTTGCTGCTTCAGCATGTGGTAGGCGGTGGCCGAGGCGCGGTCGGTATCGGCCACGAACAGGATCACCGGCGCGACGCCGCGGCGCACGGCTTCCTTCATGAAGCCGATCTCATCGATCATCTTGAAGAACTCGTCGAAGGCGTGGAAACCGAGGTCGATGACCTTGGCGACGCTGTCATTGACGATCAGGCGGTCCATCAGCTGCATCTTGCCGAAGGTGTCGATGACGTCGGCCGTCTCGGTGGTGCGCGGCAGATATTCCAGCAGCGAGGGCTCCTTCAGATTGATGTCGAAGGAGATCACCGTGCCGTTCTTCAGCAGCAGGAATTCGCTGAGCAGCCGCGCGATCAGCGTCTTGCCGACCAGCGGGCGGGGCGAGCAGATGATGTAGACGGACGTGGGGCTCATCACGCGCTATATCAGGCGATTTTTCCGCCTAATCCAGCCCCATCGCGCACCTTGCGCGATTATTTTTCGCCGCTGCGGCTGCTCGATTTGCCGCTGCCGCCGCCGACCAGGTCGGTCAGCTTGATGCGGTCGAACTCGCTCCAGACATTGGCGAGCCAGTGCCGGACATAGCCGCGGAGCACGAACGAATAGTTCGCGGCTTCGTCGCTGGTGCCCTTGTTGGCGACGAATTTGAGGAACGGCACCGAGGAAACCTCGACCTGCTCATAGGCCATTTCGTTGAGCTTGGGGATCGTGAGCTCGGTGGCATCCTTGATGCGGTGGAAATAGGAATTGTAGGTCGCCTGGTCCCACTGGAAGAACTGGGTGTCGTTGATGAAGTTCTTCACCAGGTAATATTTGGCGCCCTGCATGAAATTGGCGGTCTCGGCGATTTCGTCCAGCGAGGCGATCGAGGGTCCCAGGATATGGAACACGGCAAAGGTAATCTGGCCGGCCTTGGCGGCATCGAGAAAGCCGATGTCGCGGAGTGAGGCCAGCGCCGGCGACAGCAGTCCGGCGCGCACGTCGATCACGGTCACCGAGGTTCCGGCATTGAGCGTGTCGAAGATCTTCATCTGGTCCGCGGTCGTCGTCATATCGACGATCTGGGTGATGTCGGGGTGGAAGCGCTTCAGCGTGCCGCGCGGCGACTCGGTGTCGAACGCCCGGGTCGGGACGTTGTTGGCGCTGAAATAATCCAGCAGCGTTCGCGACACGGTCGTCTTGCCGACCCCGCCCTTGTCCGCGCCGACCACAATCACGACTGGCTTTGCCATGGAATTTCCTACTACGCGCCCCCGATCGCGGGAGCGATCGGCAGGTCCCCATATACCTGTTTGGGCGCGAACATGGCAGAAACAAGGGAGAATTCAATTCCTGGAGCCCGCACCGGCGTTATTCGTAGGTAATTCGTTAATGTCGCCGTACCGAGGCTCAGCTGTGCCGGCCCCAGGGTCCCCAGCGAGGACCCTGTCGTGTCGATTGCGGCAAGCCCGCGGGTGCCGCGGCATCGCTCCACGGACCGTGAGGGACCGGGGGCGGCAGCTGATCCGCCGACTGCGGTTCCGCCTGATTCTCCGGCTCGTCGTCGGCCTCGTCAGGCAGGGCCAGCGGGCCGGGATCGCGGCCGCCGGCGTACTGCACCAGCGCTTTGACCCGCGACTCCACAGACGGATGGGTCGCGAACAGATCGGCAAATCCCTCGCGGGGATTGTCGAAGCACAGTTCCATCACCGCCGAGGTGGCGCCGGGAAGCTCGCCCCGATTTTCGATCTTGCGCAGCGCCGTGATCATGGCGTCCGGGTTCTTGGTCAGTTCGACCGAGCCGGCGTCGGCCAGCAATTCGCGCGACCGCGACAGCGCCAGTTTGACCACCTGCGACAGCAGCCAGGCCAGCAGGATCAGCACAACCGCGATAATGACGACGATGATCGCACCACCGCCGGAGCTCTTGTTGTCGCTGTCCGAGGACGAAGAGGACGATGAACGCGAGGACGAGGATGACCACGATCCGCCGGACGAATTCCACGACAAATTGGTGAACATCCGGAAGAACAATTCGCCGAAGAAGCCGACCACGCCGGCGATGATGACCGCGATCACCATCAGCTGCACGTCGCCGTTGCGGATATGGGTCAGCTCATGGCCCAGCACCGCTTCGATCTCCTGATCGTTGAGCGTCCTCAGCAGCCCTGTGGTGACGGTGATGGCGTATTGCCGGCGGTTGAGGCCGCTCGCGAATGCGTTCAGCGCCGGGCTGTCCATCACCTTCAGCTTCGGCATCGGAAGGCCGCGCGAGATGCAGAGGTTTTCCAGGAGATTATAGAGCCGCGGCTGCTGCTTTCGCGTCACGTCCTCGCCGCCGGTGACGGCGTCGATCATGTTCTGATGGAAGAAATAGGCGATCACGATCCAGAGCGCGGCGATGCCCGTCGCATAGGGAAAGGCCGTGACCAGATCGCGCGCTGCGGCCCGCAAATAATAGTCGACCGAGCGGTCGCTGCGGATCACGACTTCCGCCAGCAGCGCGCCGGCATAGACCAGCACGTAGATCAGCAGGAACAGGCCCGCAAGCAGCAGCATCGAACGGAACTTGTTCGATGCGATATGCGTGTAGAGCCCGTACGCGGCCATGATGTGTGCTGCTTCTTGCTGGAAATGTCGCGGCCGTTAGAATTTTACGGTCGGCACGACCTCGACTTCGGTGCGGCTGGCGCCGAGATCGAAGAATTCCTTTTTGGTGAAGCCGAACATGCCGGCGAACAGCGCGGCGGGCAGCTGCTGGATGCCGGTGTTGTATTCCTGGACCGCGTTGTTGAAGAAGCGGCGGCTCGAGGCGATCTTGTTTTCGAGGTCGGACAGTTCGCCGGCGAGCTGCTGGAAATTGGCGTTGGCCTTGAGGTCCGGATAGGCCTCCGACAGCGCGATCAGGCGGCCGAGCGCGCCGCTCAGCTGGTTCTCGGCGGCGCCGATCTGCGCCGGCCCCTGCGCCGACATCGCGGAGTTGCGGGCCTTGATGACGTCGTCGAGCGTGCCGCGCTCGTGGCTGGCGTAGCCCTTTACGGTCTCGACCAGGTTCGGAATCAGGTCGTGGCGCTGCTTGAGCTGGACGTCGATGTCGGCAAAAGCCTGGCTGACACGCTGGCTCAGCGCGACCAGGCGGTTATACGCGCCGATGGCGAACAACACGAGAATGACAATGACGCCGATAACGATCCAGCTCGTCGACATGGCAGGCAACTCCTGATGAGGCGAAGAAAGTGTGGAACCTAGACGAAAACCGGGGCGTGCGGCAGCCCGCCGCGACGTGGGGGCTTCGTTTAGTCGAAACGAGCGATGGATAAGTTCAAGCTTTCGTCGTCTCGGCGAAGGCCGGGACCCATACGCTGCGGCCTTTCGTTGGAGCACTCTGACCAACGCTTAACGATTAGCGCCGGGGGCTATGGGTCCCGGCCTTCGCCGGGACGACCCGTTTGCTCCGCCACCGCATCGCCCCAGCGCCAGCGACGGGCAACGGCGTAATCCGCCTTGGCGCGCCGGGGCGTCCGGCTGATGACGAGACCGCCCGGGGTGCAGAGCTTGGCCATGACTTCGACCTTGGAGATGGCCGGCTGCGACAACACCCGGACCGGGCGCTCCGCTAACGGCGCGCGCGTCAGCGCCACATAGGCGAACCGTTCGTCTTCGTATGGCAGCTCGGCGCCCTTGACCTGCTTGTGCGCGCGCGAGCGTTGCAGGCGTTGGGTGAAATGGCACCAGTCCGGTGCTTGAAGCGGACATGTTCCGTCGTGCGGGCAGGGGGCGGCGACATGGGCGCCCGCCGCAATCAGCCGTTCGCGCAGCGCGATGATCCGCGCATAGCCGGCCGGTGTGCCGGGCTCGACCACCAGCAGCGTGTCGCGGGTCTTTTCCCACATCAGCATGGCTAGCGCGTTCTGCTCGGCGGCGCTGAGTTCGCCGATCACATAGCTGGCGACGATGAGGTCGGCGGCGTCTGCCTTGATCAGGGCGTTGCGGGCTTCGCCCCGCTCGTAATGGAGTTCGCGCAGGCGAAAACTCTCGCTGACCAGATCGAGCGCCAGCTTGCGCAACGCGTCGTTGGCGTCGAGCAGGGTAAAGCCTCGCAGCGAGGCAAATGCTTCCGCCGCCGCCCAGCTCGCCGTGCCTGGCCCGGCGCCGATATCAAGCAGGGTTTTGGGCGCAAAGTCCGGCCGGGCCTCGCAGAGCGCATTCAGGCTTGCTGTGACCGCGGCATAGGTCGCGGGCATCCGCGCCAGCGCATAGGCCAGTGCATCGGTCTCCGATCGGATCGTGCCGGAGCCGCCGCCGTCGCGGTAGTTTTTCGAGATCGACGCCGAGCGCTCGGCCGCGTCATTGCGCGAAAAACCGCGCAGCTTGGCGTCAAGCGCGGCTTTCAGTTCGGCGGGGAGGTCGGGTGAGGTCATCTCTGCTTGTCATGCCCGCGAAGGCGGGCATCCAGTACGCCGGGACGGCTGCGATAATCAGGGGCAGCGCGGCGTACTGGATCATCCGCTTTCGCGGATGATGACATCATTGGGTGTCGCGGCGAAAGCGCAATCTCACGCCACGTGCTGGTCGAGGATCTTCACCGCATCGTCGAGGCCGACGGAGACCAGTTGCGAGACGCCGCGTTCGGCCATGGTGACGCCGAACAGCCGGTTCATCCGCGCCATCGTGATCGGATTATGCGTGATGATGATGAAGCGGGTTTCGGTCGAGGACGTCATTTCATGCAAGAGGTTGCAGAACCGCTCGACGTTGTGGTCGTCGAGCGGCGCGTCGACTTCGTCCAGCACGCAGATCGGCGACGGGTTGGTGAGGAACACCGCGAAGATGAGAGCCAGCGCGGTCAGCGCCTGCTCGCCGCCCGACAGCAGTGAGAGCGTCTGCGGCTTCTTGCCGGGCGGTTTGGCGATGATTTCGAGGCCGGCTTCCAGCGGATCTTCGCTCTCGATCAGGTGCAAGGCGGCTTCACCGCCACCGAACAATTCGGTGAACAGCCGCTTGAAGTGCTCGTTGACGGTTTCGAACGAGGTCAGGAGCCGCTCGCGCGCCTCCTTGTTGAGGCTCTGGATGCCCTGGCGCAGCCGCTTGATGGCTTCCACCAGGTCGTCGCGTTCGGTGGTCAATGCCGTGTGCTGGGTCTCGACTTCACGCAGTTCTTCCTCGGCGCGCAGATTGACCGCGCCGAGCCGCTCGCGGTCGCGGCGCAGCTTTTCGAGGTTTTCCTCGATCTCGGCGAGCGGCGGCAATTCCGCGCCCGGCTCGATCTCGGCGAGACCAGCCACGGCATGCGGCTCGACTTCGAGCATGTCGTGGATTTCGCGCTCGATGTCGGAGAGACGGCGCCTGGTGCCGTCCATGCGTTCCTCGGCGCGGGCGCACGCCTCGCGGGCGCTGGAGAGCGCTTCCAGCGAAGCCTTTGCCTCGCGGTCGGTCTCCGCCATCACGCTCTCGGCCGCAGCCAGCGCATCCGCGGCGACGCGGCGCGCGCTTTCGGCGGACTCGATCTCGCTGATCAGCGCGCGGCGCTTCTGGGCGAACAGCGCTGGCGCGTCTTCGAGCTCGGCACGCTCTGCGGTCACTTCGGTGACGCGGGCTTCGATGGTCGAGACTTGCGAGGCCGCGCTTTGCTTGCGGTTCTGCCATTCGGTGCGCTCGGCGAGGATCGCCTGCACACGGCGGTCGGCCAGTTCAGCCTCGCGTGCCAGCGCCTGTGCTTCGGCACGCACTTGGGCTGCGAAGCGGCGATGGCCCTCGATGTCGGTGCGCACGGTCGAGAGCCTGGTTTCGGTCTCGAGGCTCGGCGGCAGCTCGGCCAGCGCTGCATTGGCGTTCTCGTGCGCGGCGTCAGCCTCAGCGCGGTCAGCGGCGAGGCGCGTATGGGCTTCCGTCAGCGTTGCTTTGCGCGCGGCGTGGCGGTTGATCTCGCGCTCGGTCGCGGCATGGCGTTCGCGCGCGGCATCGGCCTCGCGCTGCGCGGCACGCCAGGCGTCACGGGCGGCAGACTCGGCGCCCGATGCCGCCTTCAATTCGCTCTCGGCGTCTTCCAGCGCCTGCCGCTTGGCGGCAGCATCTGCGCGGGCCTGCTCCAGTTCGTTTTCGATATCGACCAGGCGGGCGCGTTCGGCCAGGCGCCGCGCGGCGCCGGTCGGGGCGTGGGCGGCGGCGACAAAGCCGTCCCAGCGCCAGACGTCGCCTTCCAGCGACACCAGCCGCTGGCCGGTCTTGAGTTGAGACACCAGTTCCGCGCCACGCTCCTTGGCAACGACGCCGATCTGCGCCAGACGCCGCGCCAGTTCGGTCGGGGCTTCGACATGGGCGGCAAGCGCTTCGACGCCCGCGGGCAACGCCGGATCGTCGAAGGTTGCGCCCGCATTGGTCCAGCGCATCGGCGCGGAGGGATCGATCGGCGCATCGAGGTCGTCGCCGAGCACGGCGCCGATCGCCTTCTCGTAGCCCTTGGTGACGGTGACGCCATCGATGATCGGCGGCCACAAATTCTTGGTCTCGCCATTGACCAGCTTCGAGATCGTGCGCGCTTCGGTCTCCAGCCGTTGCACGCGCTTGTCGGCTTCCGCCAGCGGCGAACGGGACGCTTCCAGCCGTGCGCGCGCCGCGACATGGCCGGCCTCGTTGGCCTGCGCCGCGGCTTCGGAAGCGGCCAGCGTTTCCTGCGCGGTCTCCATCGCGCCGGCAAGCGCGTCGAGGTCGCCGAGATTGCCGGTTTCCTGCGCGAGCTTTTGCTTCTCGCTCTGGACGTTGGCGATTTCCTGGTCGAGCCGCGCGAGGCGGTCGCGATGGGTGCGCACGCCAGCCTCGAGTTGATTGCGTTTGGCGGTGAGATCGGCCAGCACCGTCGTCAGTTCCGAGAACATGCGCTCGGCGGCGGCGAGCGTCGCTTCCGCTTCGGAGACGCGTTCATCGACGCCGCTGCGCTTCTCGACGCGCGACTTGATCTCTTCCTTGATTTCCGAATCTTCGGTGTCGAGCCGCTGCAATGCGACTTCGGCATCGGAGGTCTGCTGCTGTTCGCGCGCGATGTCGGCGGTGAACTGGGTCAGGCGGCGGTCGAGTTCGGCGACGCGCTCTTTCGCGCGCTCTTCCTCGCGGTCGAGCAACTCGCGCGCATTGGTGAGGCGTTGCAGTCCGGCCGCGGCGCGGGCTTCGCCGTCGCGCAGCGCCGGCAGTTCGGAGGCGCGGATCGCCTGGATACGGGCCGCTTCGGCCTGTTCACGGGTCCGTTCAGCCATCTCGCGCACGTTGAGGTCATGGGTGCGGGCCGCTTCCGCCACGTCGGTATTGGCTTCGAGCCAGCGCAGATGGAACAGCGTGGCCTCGGCCTTGCGCACCTTGGCGGCGACTTCGCGGAATCGGATCGCCTGCCGCGCCTGCTTCTTCAAGCCGTCGACCTGGCCGGAGAGCTGGCCGATCACGTCCTCGACGCGGGTGAGGTTGGTCTCGGCGGCTCGCAGCCGCAATTCGGCTTCATGGCGGCGGGCGTGCAGCCCGGCGACGCCGGCGGCATCTTCCAGCACGCGGCGGCGCTGTTCGGGCTTGGCCTGGATGATTTCGCCGATCTTGCCCTGGTGGACCAGCGCCGGCGAACGCGCGCCGGTGGCGGCATCCGCAAACAGGATCTGCACGTCGCGGGCGCGGACGTCGCGGCCGTTGATGCGATAGACCGAGCCCGCTTCGCGTTCGATGCGTCGGGAAATTTCCAGAATCTCGCGGTCGTTCATTGCCGCCGGCGCCGAACGATCGGCATTGTCGATCGTCATCACCACTTCGGCGTGGTTGCGCGCCGGACGGTTGCCGGAACCGGCGAAGATCACCGCATCCATATCGGCGGCGCGCAGCGATTTGTGCGAGGTCTCGCCCATCGCCCAGCGCAGTGCCTCGACCAGATTGGATTTGCCGCAGCCGTTCGGCCCGACCACACCGGTGAGACCCGGCTCGATCATGAAGTCGGTGGGTTCAACGAACGATTTGAAACCATGAAGACGGAGGCGCGTGAGTTTCATGAACACGATTCTCTGTTGGCCGGGCGCGAATCTCCCTGCCGTGACAATACCATAGAAGGCAATGTCGGTGTGTGGACGAGTCGCGCGTTGCGGCTCTTATGGCCTGCGACAATGGCGAGGCCGGGGCCGAAGGGCAACGGGACGGAGGGCTTTTCCCAAGCCTTTTGTCGAGGTTTTTGCAGGGCTTACGGGCCCGTACGAATCCGGTGGACGAATCAGGTTTTCAACAGGGATTTGACGTCCGTAGAGCGTTTTCCAGCGAAGCATGCCCCCGGACTTGATCCGGGGGTGGATCCCGGTTCGCATAGCAATCAAGTTTTGCGCAGATTGCGTAGACTTATCTGCGGTAGAAAAACGCGTCAAAACAAAAATCGAGAGCCCCGTTCCGATTCCATCGGAACGGACAAGGCTCCGGCGCGCCGGTCAGCTCTTGAGCATCGCATTGATGCGCTTCGAAAACTCTTCGAAGCTCTGCTCGCCCTTGATCATCTCGCCATTGATGAAGAAGGTCGGCGTCGACTGCACCTTCAGCACCTCGGCGGCGTATTTCTGGTCGGCGGCGATCTTGTCGAGCAGCTTCTGGTCCTTGAGGCAGTCTTCCACCGCCGCTTGCGTGAGGCCGGCCTGCCTGCCGATCCGGATCAGCGTCTCGGTGGTGTTCTTCAACACCCAGTCGTTCTGCTGCTTAAACAGCAGGTCGACGACCGCGAAATATTTCGGCGCGTCGTCCTTGGCGATGCAGCGCGCCAGCATCGATCCGGCGGCGGCCTTGATGTCGAGCGGGAATTCGCGGAACACGAAACGGATCTTGCCGCTGTCGATGAATTCCGACTTGATCTTGGGGAAGACGTTTTCGGTGAACGCTGCGCAATGCGAGCAGCTCATCGAGGCGTATTCGGTGATGGTGACCGAGGCATTCGCCGGGCCGAGCGCCATGTCCGGCAGCGACTGCGGCTTGGCGACGTCGGCAGCACCCTGTGCCAGCGCGTCATTGATCAGCCGCAGCGGCGAGAAGCCGGCGAGGGCGGCAAGCCCGGTCAGCGAAAGGGCGGCGGTGAAGGCGCGGCGCGTGATGATCAAGGTCAGCTCCCGATTGGCGCGTTCACGCCCGAAGAAGTAGGAAAAACGTGCCTTCGCGTAGCTTGAAACGATAATTGTGGCAATGGCAGGTTGCCGCGGCGCAGGCGCACGGCGGGCTCAATTTCGCTTGATCGAGGCACCGAGCCGCGCCAGCGCGTCGCGCAATTCGTCGTCCTCCACCAAGGACAGGGTTTTGGCGATCTCGGCGACCGCCTTCGGGTCCGGCGCGCGGGACGGTTTTGGCCGGTCCCGGCGCGACAGCGGCGCCTGTCGCAGCGCCAGCCGTCCGACCGCGCTCCAGCCGAAGAAGCGGTTGACCCGTTCCAGAATCACATCCGAGGAATGCTGGATTTCGAGCGCCATCGGACCCTCGACCCGCAGCACCAGGGTGGCCGGCTCCTGCGGCTGGCCCTCGACCGGCCGCGGCCATTGCATCTTCAGGGGCTCGGAATGGGCCGCGATCTCGCGGCCTGCGATCTCGGCCCAGCGCGTCACCAGTTCGCGCGCGGCGAACCCCTGCTTGGCATAGGCGTCGGAAAACACATCGCCGAGCAGGACGGAAAGCGGTTTTGCGGAGATCGGGCCGGGTTTTGCCATGGGGGCTTATAGCACCACTAGCGGGCGGTGGCAGTCGGTATCATGCCGCGCGCGGGCGGATCGCCTTGAGGTCACGGTCGATCTCCCGCCGCCGGTGCATCAGGTCGTAGTCCATCTGCAGCCCGAGAAAGAATCCTTCCGATAGGCCAAAATAGCGCGCGAGCCTGAGATCGGTGTCAGCGGTGATGTCGCGCTTGCCCAACACGATCTCGTTGATGCGGCGAGGGGCGACGTGGACGGCGCGCGCCAAGCCGTTCTGGCTCAAACCCATCGGCTTGAGGAACTCTTCGAGTAAAATTTCGCCGGGGTGCGGATTGCGCTTTGCCATGGGGGCTTTTAGCACGGCGCGGCTCTCGGCAGGAACCGCTACACCGTCATGGCCGGGTATAGCCGTCTGAACGACGGCGTCGCTTCCGCTCGCCTATGCCCGGCCATCCACGCCTTGGACCATCAAGAAGGTCTTGGACCATCAAGAAGAAAGACGTGGATGCCCGCGACAAGGGCGGGCATGACGTGGAGAGATTGGTGTCCAGCCATTAGAGTGTTCGCATGAATTCAATTGCAGCAGCCAAGATCAAACCACGCGATGCGCCCAAGGCAACTCCGGGCTGCCCCGCGCTGCTGCTTGATTGGTACGACCGCCATCGCCGCGTGCTGCCGTGGCGGCCGCTGGCGGGGGAGCGCGCGGATCCCTACCGGGTCTGGCTCTCCGAGATCATGCTGCAGCAGACCGGCGTCAAAACGGTCGGGCCGTATTTCCTGAAGTTCGTGACGCGCTGGCCCGATGTGACGGCGCTTGGCCAAGCCTCGCTCGACGACGTGCTGCGGATGTGGGCCGGGCTCGGCTACTATTCACGGGCGCGCAATCTGCACGCCTGCGCGGTCGCGGTGCTGCGCGATCATGGCGGGGTGTTTCCGGATACCGAGGAGGGCCTGCGCGCACTGCCGGGGATCGGGCCGTACACGGCGGCGGCGATCTCGGCGATTGCGTTCGACATCAGAACCATGCCGGTCGACGGCAATATCGAGCGCGTGGTGTCGCGGCTGTTTGCGGTCGAGGAACCGCTGCCGCAGGCCAAACCGTTGATCCGGCAGCTCGCGGCAACGTTGCTGGGTCCATCTCGCGCCGGGGACAGCGCGCAGGCTCTGATGGACCTCGGCTCCTCGATCTGCACACCGAAGAAGCCGACTTGCGTGCTGTGTCCGCTGAATGATGATTGCCTCGCACTCACGCGCGGCGACCAGGAAACCTTTCCGCGCAAGGCGCCGAAGAAATCCGGCACGCTGCGCCGGGGCGCGGCCTTCGTCGTCACGCGGGGCGATGAACTGTTGGTCCGCACCCGCGCGGCAAAGGGCCTGCTCGGCGGCATGACCGAAGTGCCGGGCTCGGACTGGCTCGCCGGACAGGGCGACAAGGCGGCCTTGGCGCAGGCGCCGGCGCTCAAGGGCATCGCCAAATGGCATCGCAAGGTGGGCGTGGTGACGCACGTCTTCACGCATTTTCCGCTGGAGCTCGTGATCTACACGGCGAAGGTGGCCGCACGGACGCGTGCGCCCGAGGGCATGCGCTGGGTGCCGATCGCGACGCTCGCCGGCGAAGCGTTGCCCAATGTGATGCGCAAGGCGATCGCGCACGGGCTGGATCTCTAAGGCAAGGTGTTATCTTTATTTGACGCGTTTCCTTCACGCGAACCGGGTACCCACTTCGCTCGAAAACGCTATGGCTGCTGACACCATGCTGTCAGCAGGCCTCCGCTACAACGCGGCGATCAGGAGGTTCCCATGATCGCCACCGCGCTCGACCATCTCACGCCCCCGCCATCCTCAAAGCTGCTCGGCTGGCACCTGCTCGATGCACGCCCCGAGAAAGGCTGGGTCCGGATCGGCTTCGACGGCCGCAAGGATTTCTGCAACCCGGCCGGCTTCGTGCAGGGCGGCATTCTCTCGGCGATGCTTGACGACACCATGGGGCCGGCGGTGTTCGCGATGACCGACGGAAAACTCTACACCGCAACCATCACCATGACCGTGAATTTTCTAACCCCGGCCAAGCCGGGCAAGATTGTTGGTGAAGCGACCGTGACGCAGCTTGGCAAGACCATCGCGTTCGTCGAGGGCAGGCTGATGTCCGAAGACGGCACCGTCTTGGCAACGGCCACCACCAGCGCGCGGCTGGTCGAGACGGCGAAACTATCAGGTCGTTAGCGCCCCAGCTGCACGATCGGCGGCTTGGCGTTGAGGCCTTCGACCTGGAAACCGGCGACGCGCTTGTAGTTGGCGGCGATGTCTTGCAGCTCTTGCAGCGACAGCACGTCGGTGACGACCTCATAGCCGTCGGGGGCGCGTTCCTCGACCATCTGCATCACCTGTTCCGGCCCGTTGCGCCGGTTCAGCATCACAAGGTCAGTGGTCGCGGGCCGGCGCTCGGCCTCATAGGCTGCGAGCGCGGCGTTGGTCGGGCCGTGCGCCAGGATTTCGCGGGTGATGACGCGGGCATCCAAAATCGCCTGCGAGGCGCCGTTGGAGCCGATCGGGTACATCGGATGCGCGGCGTCGCCCATCAGGGTGACGCGGCCGAAGGTCCATTGCGGGATCGGATCGCGGTCGACCAGCGGATATTCGTACGCATGCGGGCAATCGCGGATCAGGCCGGGCACGTCGAGCCAGTCGAACTTCCAGTCCTTGAACCAGGGCAGGAATTCGTCGAGGTTTGCGGTCCGGTTATAGTCCTCGCGGCGCCACTGATAGGTCGGCGGCATGTGCCGCTCGGCCACCCAGTTGATGCTAGATTTGCCTGACGCGTCGGGCGCCTTCGAAATCGGATAGCAGACGAATTTCAGGATTTCATGACCGGCCATGATCATGGTGCGGCCGGACAGGAAGGCGTCCGACGTGGTGATGCCGCGCCACAGGATGCGGCCGTTCCAGATCGGCGGGCCTTCCTTCGGATAAAGCTTTTCGCGGATCGCCGAGTGAATGCCGTCGGCGGCGATCAGCAACACGCCGTCCTGGTGGCCGGCAGCTTTTCCGGTCGCCTTGTCGATGAACTCGGCGCGGACGCCATCGGCGCTTTCTGTCCAGCCGGTGAGATGATGGCTGGTGAGGATGTTCTCTTTTCCGAGCCGTTCGGTTGCGGCGTCGAGCAGGATCTGCTGCAGCGTGCCGCGGTGGATCGAGAATTGCGGCCATTTGTAACCGGCTTCCACGCCGCGTGGCTCGCTCCAGATCGGTTTGCCGTGCTTGGAAAAATACGCCAGTTCCTTGGTGCGGACCGCGGCCGCGTCGAGCCGGTCGTGCAGGCCAAGCTCGATCAGCTCGCGCACCGCATGCGGCAGCACGTTGATACCGACGCCGAGCGGCCGCAGCTCGGGCACGCTTTCAAAGACGCGTGCGGGAACGCCGATCTGGTGCAGGCTGAGCGCCAGCGTCAGCCCACCAATGCCGCCGCCGGCGATGAGTACGGTCATGTCTACGCCCCTGTTAGATCAAGGGCGTCATGACATGAGGGGCGGCAGGGGGCAACTGCGAAAAGCCGGCAGATATTCCCCTCCCGAGACTTTACGGCAGCGGGGGCGGCGCGCCGAAAAAGCCGATGTTCTTGACCAGTCGGCCATCGGGGCCGACCTCGCCAAAATCGATCGAGATGTCGCCGCAGCTGCCGTCCGCGCGCACCAGGCGCCAGAGGATGCGGAACACGTTGTGGTGCACATCGATGCCGCTCATGAATGCCAGCCGCGCGCCCGGCCGCGACGCCTGCATCGCGGCGATGTGGCGGGCGAGTTCGTTCCGCCCCGTCAGCGAGACCCTGGGATCGAGATAGACGCCGCCGTCGCTCCAGCATTGCGCGAGCAACACCTGCCGTGCGGCAGCCTCCGGCTCGTTCCATGCCGCCATGTACTGCGTCACGACTTCCTTGATTGCGTTGCCGTCCATGATGCTCTCCGCACGATCAAATCCATGCCCAACTCTCGCAAGGGGTTGTCGGCTTGTCACTTACATCCGAGGTAATTGCCGTTCTGATCTGATGGTCTAGATTGCGGCACATGGGCACACCAGTACTGGGTTTGCAGGATACCACGGCCGGGCATTTCAGCAGCCTGCTGAAGCACTGGCGCAGCGTGCGCCGTCTCACCCAGATCGAGCTGGCAAGCGATGCCAACGTGTCGGCGCGGCATCTGTGCTTCCTCGAAACCGGCCGGTCGCAGCCGAGCCGCGAGATGGTGCAACTGCTCGGCAGCGCGCTCGATCTGCCGCTCGAGGAGCGCAATGCTCTGCATGTCGCGGCGGGCTTCGTGCCGCCCTATGGCGACAAGGGGCTGGCGGCTGAAAATCTGCAGCCGGTGCAGCAGGCGCTCGATTTCATGCTGCGGCAGCAGGAACCTTATCCGGGGATCGTGGTCGACGGACACTGGGACGTGCGGATGCGCAACCAGGGGTCCGCGCGCCTGCTCAAGCCGTTTCGCGATTCTTACCGGATGGAAGCCGGCGTTGCCGACAACGCCATGCACGTCGTTTTCCATCCAAAAGGCCTGCGGCAGTTCATCGTGAACTGGGAGGAGTTCGCCGGCCAGATGATCCAGATCCTGCACCGCGACGTCGCGCAGGGCAGCCGCGCCGCGGCACGCCTGTTCGACGAGATCATGGCCTATCCCGGGCTGCCGGCCGAATGGCGGCTTCCCCGCCATTCGCACGCCAGTTCGCCCGTGATGATCATGCAACTCGCCAAAGATGATTTCCGGCTCGCGTTCTTTTCTACCTTTACGATGCTCGCGATGCCGACGGACGCGGCGCTGCAACAGATCAAGATCGAATGCTTTTTTCCGGCTGATGACGCCACCGCAGAGATGGCGCGCACGATGGCGCTCTGACAAAACCAGAGGAGATGACGATGCAACTCGCTACACGTAAGGATCAATCCGCCGAGACAATGGACGAATTGCGCGCGTTGAACGCCCGCTTCATCCATAATTTCGTCACCAACGATGTCGCCTCGCACGACGCCATCCTGCACCCCGCCTTCATCAGCATCTGGCCGACCGGCAAGCGCTGGGATCGGGCGACCTATCTGAAATACTGGGCGACCGCCTTCGATCCGAAGCTGATCCCGTACTGGGACGTCCGCGACGAACTCATCACCGTCATCGGCGATGTCGCGCTGGTGCGCTCCACCAACAAGGCCACCCGTCGCAGCGACGGCAACGAAGTGACCGGGATGACCATGTACACCGACACCTACCTGTTCGAGAACGGCGCGTGGAAATGCATCCAGGCCCAGATCCAGGCGGTGGCGCCCGAGTTTTATCCCGCCGACGACACCATCGTCAGCGTCTATATCGAGGGAAAGCTGCAGCCCCGCGCGGCGTGAGTCCCACTCAGGGTTCGCCTGGGATAGACGGCGCAGCAATGCGCCGCTAACCTGAGGCATCACCCGTGAGGATCAACATGCTCAAGCTCTATTTTGCCCCCGGCACCTGCGCGCTCGCCACCCACATCGCGCTGGCGGAAGCCGGCGCCGACTACACCGCCGAGCGGATCGACTTCAAGACCAACCAGCAGCAAAGTCCGGAATATTTGGCGATCAATCCGAAAGGCCGCGTGCCGGCGCTGGTCACCGATCGCGGCGTCCTGACCGAGAACGTGGCGATGCTGGCCTACATCGCGCAGAGTTTTCCAAAGGCGAAGTTGGCGCCGCTCGATGATCCCTTTGCGTTCGCGCAAGTGCAGGCCATCAACAGCTATTTGTCTTCGACGGTACACGTGGCGCATTCCCATAAGGGGCGCGGCTACCGTTGGGCCACGGAAGAATCCTCTTTTGCCGACATGAAGAAGACGCTTCCGAAAAGCATGGGCGCGGTCTTTGCGCTGCTCGAGCAGAAGATGCTCAAGGGCCCATGGATGATGGGCGAGAACTACACGATCTGCGACCCCTATCTGTTCACGCTGACGGGATGGCTGGAAGGCGACGGCGTCGACATCGCGACACTGCCGAAGGTCGCCGACCATTTCAAGCGCATGAAGGACCGGCCCGCCGTACAGAAGGCGCTCGCGGAAGAGAAGGTGTGAGCATCTGTCAAACCTCATCCCCGCGTGAGCGTAAGCTCATCGCTGGAGGAGCGGCCTCTTGGCCGCGTCTCGAAGGATGCAGGCCCGTCTGTGGCCTCATAGTTCGAGACGCGCGAAGACGTGCTCCTCACCATGAGGGTTCAAGGGTTGCTACGCGACCTTCTTCTTCTCCCGCTCCATCTCGCGGCCGATGCCGAGCATGATGTGGCGCAGCCAGATCGAGCCGGGATCCATCTGGGCGCGAGTCGGGTAGAACATGAACTGCTCGTCGATCCCGGGATCGAACGGCGGGGTGATGGTCGCGAGCGACAATTGCTTCGATAATGCGCCGATCAGGCGGCGCGGCACGAAGGCGACCAGATCCGTGCGCGCGGTGACGTGCAGCGCCTCGATATAGCCGGGCACGACCAGCGCGATCTTGCGTTCGATGCCTTTGGGCCGCAGCCACATATCAATCAGATCCTCGCTCTGGCCGCGAATCACGACGGCGACATGCCGCGCGTCGAGAAATCCGTCGCGCTTTTTCAGTTTGGCGGCGGCGGGATGGCCGCGGCGCACCGCCAGCGCATCACTGTCGGTGTAAAGGCGCTGGCGGTGAAAGCCGCGAAAGGCGTCGCCGATTGAGATCACGAGATCGAGGGTGCGGGCGAATTCGGCGGTGAAGATCGCAGGCCCCCGCCACGGCACCACGTCGATCCGGGCGTTCGGCGCCAGTTTGGTGATCTTCTCCATCAGGGGCGGCATCAGGAGTTCGACCGCGAGATCCGGCATCATCAGCCGAAAATGCCGTTCGCTGCGCGCGGCGTCGAAATCGTCTGATATGAACAGGGAGCGCACCTGGTCGAGCGCCTGCGCCAGCGGACCGCGCAACGCCAGCGCGCGCGGCGTCAGCTCCATGCGGGCGCCGTTGCGCACCAGCAGGGGATCGCCGATCAGGTCGCGCAGCCGCTGCAGCGCGTGGCTGGTGGCCGGCTGCGACAGCCCGATCCGCATCGCGGCCCGGCTGACATTGCCTTCCCTTAGCAGCGCGTCGAGCGCGACCAGCAGGTTGAGGTCGAGCGAATTCAAATTCATCAGATGAATATATATCATATTCTCTATCGATTGGAAGAATGCGGCCCGGAGCGCGATGATCTGAAACATCAGATCACAGGAGAAGCCGCCATGAGCGCCGCAGCCAACAAGAAACTGATGGAGACGATCTTTGCCGGCGTTGCCGCCGGCGATCGGACTTCGTTCACCGATGCCCTGGCCGCTGACGTCACCATGACTGTCACGGGTCAGTACTCGTGGTCGCAGACCTTTCACGGCAAGGAATCCGTGCTCCGTGACCTGCACGGCTATGTCTCTTCCCTGTTGAAGCATCGCCGTACCGTTCCGTTCCGGATCATCGCCGACGATGAATGGGTCGCGGTGGAAGCGCGGGGCGACATGGTGACCCACGCCGGCGAGCGATACGACAACCATTATTGCCTGATCTACCGGATCGAGAACGGCAAGATTCGCGAAATCCGTGAGTACAACGACTCGGCCTTGTGCGAGCGCGTGCTCGGGCCGTTCCCGCAGGGGCGCAAGCTTGCGGGTTGACGCGTTGAGCAGCGTTTGCGCCGGCGACCGGCATCAACAACGCCACGTGCGAACACGTCTGCGTTCGACGCGCGCGGTCATCGCGGCTATCATCGCTCTCGTCCGGGTGTGGCGGGAGCGCCGCCGTTCCCGGCGTCAACTCTCTGTCATGAGCGCGCGCGAATTAGAGGATATCGGACTCTGCCGGCCCGAGCTGGGCTGCGAAATCGGCAAGCCGTTCTGGCGGAAATAAAAAAGGGAGATCGATATGAGCAAGGAAATCTTCAGCCCGGCGACGCTGCCGCCGCCGACCGGCTATTCGCACATCGCCAAGGTCAACAAGGGCACGCTGGTCTATGTGGCGGGTCAGGTTTCGGCAGACGCATCCGGCAAAATGGTCGGCGAAGGCGATTTCGAGGCGCAGGTCGAGCAGGTGTTCAAGAACCTCAAGCTCGCGCTGGAAGCGGCCGGCGCCACCATGGCCGACATCGTCAAGCTCAACACCTATCTGGTTGCAGAGGTCAGCCAGGACGATTTGCCGAAAATGCGAGCGATACGCGACCGCTACCTGAACAAGGAAAAGCCGCCGGCGAGCACGCTCGTGGTCGTCAGCCGCCTGGCGCGGCCGGGCTGGCTGATCGAAATCGAGGTGGTGGCGGCGATCGACTAATGCGTAAGCCGAAAACGGCGCCCGCGAAGGGCGCCGTTTTGCTTTGGCCAGTTTTTTGCGGATCAGGCCGCCTTGGTAGAGAGGTGCTTGAACATGTTGCCGCGCGCCTCGTCGTCCATCTCGGCCTTGAAGGTGAACTTGTCTTTCAGCGCGATCGCCTTGGCCGCCGCGGGACGCGCCGATATCTCATCGACCAGTCGCTTGACGTTGGCGTATTTCGCGGCGGCTTCGTCGCTCATCACGAAGGCGGCCATCCGCGCCCAGCCCCACAGCGCCATGTCGGCAACGGTGTAGGTGTCGCCGACCATATACTTCTTGCCGGCGAGGTGATCGTTCAGCACGGCGTAGTGGCGCTGCGCCTCGAACTGGTAGCGGTTATGGGCATAGTCGTGGTTCTGGTCCTTCGGCGCAAAGTGCTTGAAGTGCACCGCCTGGCCCGAATAGGGCCCGATGCCGGTCGCGACGAACATCAGCCATGAGAGCAGCTGCGCGCGGTTCTGCGGCGTGTTCGATGGCAGGAATTTGCCGGTTTTCTCGGCGAGGTAGAGCAGGATGGCGTTGCTGTCGAAGACGAGCACGCCGTCGTCGTCGATCGCCGGCACCTTGGCGTTGGGATTGATCTTCAAAAATTCCGGCTTGAACTGATCGCCCTTGCGGGTGTCGACCGCGACAGGTTCAAAGGCGATGCCGGCTTCCTCGAGGAAGAGCGCGATCTTGGTCGGGTTGGGCGAGCCGTTGAAATAGAATTTGAGCATTTTTGGAAAACTCCCTTTGCTTCTTGCCTGCCAGCGCTGCGAGCCGGGCGCGGGTGACCCTACCGCAGCGCGGCATGTCCATGCTCAAATTTTTCGAAGCAGCGCAACCGACGAGTCTGTGAGGCAGGGCGCGGCGCGGCAAAGATGCCCACCGCGGCGCTCAGCTCAGCTAAGCCGATCAGCCGAGGTAGAAAAAGCCCACCAGCCCGACAACGATCAATCCAGCACCCGCCAGGTCGACGATGGTGGCGAAGCGAATCGCCGAGTGCAGGTTCGACGCCTGAATCATCCGCTCCGACCGGCGCGCATAGCCGTGGACGATGATCTGCTGGTTGAAATCGCTGTTCGCTTCCAGCCGCTCGGTCAGGCCGACGCAGATCAGGAGCACGCCGAGGATGACGAAGCCGGCAAAGCCCAGCAAGGTGAACAGCAGGATCGGGGGCACGCCGATCAGGAAGATCGGCAGCAGTGGCAACACCAGTAATGAATCGGATTGGGAGCGCATCGGACGGCTCGCTGTGGCCGCAAATAACGGCCTGTATGGGTTAAGCAAGCAATGAATATAGCTACGAATCACGGCAAAACAGGGGGCGGCAGACTGCGTAAATCACAGGGCTGGTATCTCGCGGGTTGCGACGCCATGGCAAGGTTGAAGGCAGGATGAAAACAGCCGCAGCGGCGGGTTAGCCCGCCGCCATTCCGGAGCGGATCTCGGCGCGCAGATCGTCGATCAGCCGCAAGCCCTTCTTGGTCTCGACGTGCCAGAAGGTCCAGCCGTTGCAGGCGCCGGAGCCCTGGGCCACCGCGCCGATGCGGTGGATCGAGCCGACCTTGTCGCCGAGCATGATGGCGCCGTCCGCGCGGACCAAAGCGCCGTGGCGCTTCTTGGAATCGACCAGTTTGGTGCCGGGCGAGATCATGCCGCGCTCGATCAGTTCGGAGAACGCCACGCGGGGTGCGTCGCGGGCGGTCATGAACGGCGCCAGCGTCGCCTCGGGCAGCCGTTCGATGGCCGCGATGCGGGCTTCGGCCGCAGCCGCATAGGTCTTGTCGCGCTCGAAGCCGATGTAGCGGCGGCCGAGGCGTTTTGCCACGGCGCCTGTCGTGCCGGTGCCGTTGAAGGGATCGATCACGAGATCGCCGGGCTTTGACGACGACAGCAGCACGCGCGCCAAAAGGCCCTCGGGCTTCTGGGTCGGGTGCACTTTCTTGCCGTCGTCGCCCTTGAGGCGCTCGTCGCCGGTGCAGAGCGGGATCAGCCAGTCGGAACGCGCCTGCACGTCCTCGTTGGCGGCCTTCAGGGCTTCATAGTTGAAGGTGTAGCCTTTTGCTTTCTCGTCGCGCGCCGCCCAGATCATGGTCTCGTGCGCATTGGTGAAGCGGCGGCCGCGGAAATTCGGCATAGGATTGGTCTTGCGCCAGACGATATCGTTGAGGACCCAGAAGCCGAGGTCCTGCATGATCGAGCCGACGCGGAAAATGTTGTGGTAGGAGCCGATCACCCACAGCGTCGCCGACGGCTTCATGACGCGGCGGCAGGCGAGCAGCCAGGCGCGGGTGAAATCGTCATAGGCGGCAAAGGATGAAAACTTGTCCCAGTCGTTGTTGACGGCATCGACATGCGATTCGTCGGGACGCTTGAGATCGCCCTTGAGCTGCAGATTGTACGGCGGATCTGCGAACACCAGATCGACGGAGCCTGCCGGAAGCTTCGACATCTCGGCGACGCAATCGCCTACGACGATACGAACACTCTCTTCGGACTCGAATTTAGTGCGGGGCGCCCTTGCAGACGCCCCGCGACGCGACACTACCATGACTCAACTACTCTGACTCAGGCGACGCTGTCGGCGACGCGGGACTAAACAACCGACTGGCGTTACATTGACCGGCCAAAGTAAAAATCGACTTAATCAGTATTGCTGCTCGGACAGATTTGCCGGGGCTGATTAGCGTTTAAGCGCACCAAAGCGATTTGCAGCGAGGCCTGTCCCGCACTTGATGCGGGATGGATGCCGGTTCGCGTCAGGAAAACGCGTCAAATCAAGAATCTGGCGCCCCGTTCCGATTCAATCGGAATGGAAACGGCGCTAGGCAATAATTGCCGGGCGGGTTATTGATTAATGGAATGGAAATTTTACGTCTGTGCCGCGTTGGGTATCCAAGGGCAATCCGCCGGGATGAGGAATTTGCGCCATGCGTTACGATGACTTCCGCCGCAGCGACTCTATCGACGACCGTCGCGACGACAGCGGTGGCGGTGGTGGTGGCGGCGGCTTCGGTATTCCGATGGGCGGCGGTGGCGGGCTCGGCATCGGCACCATTATCGTGCTCGGCCTGGTCGGCTATGCCTTCGGCATCGATCCGCGCATCCTGATCGGCGGCGCGGAAATTCTCACCGGCGGCAGCCAGCAGGCGCCGACCTACCAGACCGACCGCCGGTCGGGCCCGGCCACCACAGGCGCCCCCAAGGACGAGATGGGCAGCATGATCGCCGGCGTGCTCGGCGAGATCGACGATCGCTGGAACGAGATCTTCCAGGCCAGCGGGCAAACCTACAAGGGGCCGCGCATCGTGCTGTTCCGCAACGCCACCAATGGCGGGCGCTGCGGCATGGCGCAGTCGGCGATGGGGCCGTTCTACTGCCCGCCTGACAGGCAGATCTTCCTCGACACCCAATTCTTCCGCGACGTCGAGACGAAGTTTCGCGGCTGTTCGGGCAGCTCCTGCAAATTCACCACCGCCTATATCATCGCGCATGAGGCTGGCCATCACATCCAGAACCTGCTCGGCATTCTGCCGCGCGTGCAGCGCATGCAGGAGCAGGCCGGCAGCAAGGCGGAAGCCAACGCGCTCCAGGTCAAGGTCGAGTTGCAGGCGGATTGCCTGTCCGGCGTCTGGGTCAACCGCGAGGAAAAGAAACGTCCGGGCTTCGTCGAACCCGGCGACATCGAAGCCGCGCTGACCACGGCCACCGCGATCGGCGACGACACGCTGCAGCGCAAGGCGACGGGCAGGGTGGTGCCTGATTCATTCACCCACGGCTCCGCGGCGCAGCGCAAGCAATGGTTCATGACCGGCTACAAGCAGGGCACCGTGCAGTCCTGCAATACGTTTGCCGCAGGGGCGTTGTAGCGCGAGTTATGCTGTAGAACGCGTCATCCCCGGACGAACGCACTTGCGTTCGCTCGGGAGGTGCTCGCCTCTTCGGCGAGCCTCGAAGGATAAAGCGCCCGTAGCCATCCTTCGAGGCGCGCAAGAGCGCGCACCTCAGGATGACGTCGGAGTGAGAGGCAAAGGGTAGTTCAAATGTCCTCCATCGACGAAACCAAACAATTCGTACCGCTCAACATCGCCGTGCTGACGATCTCGGACACGCGCGCGCTTGCCGATGACAAGTCCGGTGCGACGCTGGCGGAGCGGCTGGTCGCCGCCGGCCATCACCTCGCGGCGCGCGAAATCATCGTCGACGACGTCGATGCGATCCGCGTCATCATCCGCCGATGGATCGCCGATCCCGGTGTCGATGCCATCATCACGACAGGCGGCACCGGCTTCACCGGCCGCGACGTCACGCCGGAGGCGGTCGAGCCGCTGTTCGAAAAGCGGATGGACGGTTTCTCCACCGCGTTCCACATGCTGAGCTACGCCAAGATCGGCGCCTCGACGGTGCAGAGCCGCGCCACCGCCGGGGTTGCCGGCGCGACCTTCATCTTCTGCCTGCCGGGCTCGCCCGGCGCCTGCCGCGACGGCTGGGACGGCATCCTCGCCGCCCAGCTCGACTACCGCACCCGCCCCTGCAATTTCGTCGAGATCATGCCGCGGCTCGACGAGCATCTGCGCCGCCCGAAAGCCAAGGGCGCGTCGGTTTAGCCGTATCCGTAGGATGGGTTTCGCGTAGGATGGGTTGAGCTCTTCGCGAAACCCATCATCTTTTCTTTGCGTGATTGATGGGTTTCGTGAAGAGCTCAACCCATCCTACGAGTCCGGGGCTGGTGGCCGTCAGCGCGGCCGCGTCATCTTGATCAAAAGACGCCAAACTCCACGCCACATGTCACGGTAAGCTTCCGCACGTAGCTCGTGCGCCCTTCCCTTATAAAAAGCGAGCAGGTCCGACGTGACGCGCCGCGGCGTGTCGCGGCGCCCCGGCTTCACAGGTCGCGTTCCCAGGTCTCGCCAACCAGGCTCTGGCCAAAACTTCGATGCGGCTCGGTCGCGACCAGCTTAAAGCCGGCGTCCTGATAGATCTTGCGCGCGGCGACCAGGATGCTCTGGGTCCACAATGTCATCCTGCGATAGCCGGTCGCCCGCGCGAAGGCGACGCATTCGGCGACCAGCCGCTGGCCCAATCGCTGGCCGCGTCCGGCGGGATCGACCAGCAGCAGGCGCAGCTTGGCAACGTCGTCGCTGTGCTTGACCACAAACACCGAGCCGACCTGGACGCCATCCAGCTCGGCAATCCAGCAACGCTCGCGCGAGGCGTCGAACGAGGTCAGGAATTTCGCCGCGATCTCCGCCACCAGCGCTTCGAACGAGGAGTCAAAGCCATATTCGCTGGCGTAGAACGCGCCGTGGCTCTGCACCACCCAGCCCATGTCGCCGGGGCGGTGAGTGCGCAGGATCGCTGGCGCCGCCGCCGCGCCTGATACGCCGAGCAGCCGCTCGATCTCGGCCATCGCGCCGACGAGCTTTTGGCTGCCGCCGCGCGGCAGCGCGGCCAGCATTGCGCCGATGTCGTCCTGCATGCTGCGTTCGAGTTTGGCGAAGGTCTGGCGTCCCTTGGCCGTCAGGGCGAGCTGGAATTGCCGCCGGTCCGCCGGCAGCGGCTTGCGGGTGATCAAGCCATTCTCGTCGAAGTTCTGCACGATCCGGCTGAGATAGCCGGCGTCGAGCCCGAGTTCGGCGCCGATCTGCTTGGCCGAAAGGTCTTCGCGATAGGCAAGTTCGTACAGCACCCGCGCCTCGCTGAGCGAGAACGGGCTCTTCATCAGTTGCTGGTCGAGCACGCCGAGCTTGCGGGTGTAGAAGCGGTTGAAGGCGCGGACCGCCGCGACCTCTTCGTCGGAACTGTTCTGGGACATGGCGCACCTCGATACTTGCCATTGTCAGATAGTTGTTTGACTTTAGCAAGTATATTCTGGTGCGAATCGGGCCCATTCTATCTTTGCATGAAGTTGTCCTCGCGCTTTTTGTGTTGGGCCCGGGAGGCGCCTAGGCGACCACCATGATCCGGCTGCGCAGCATGGTGCGGGAGCGCCGGCCGAGCTGGCGCAGCAGCCGGGCTTCGGAACGGCGGACATCTGGCCGGTAGCCGCCGAGCCGGTCGTAATGGTCGTGCGCGATGAGCAGGCCCTGTTCTGCCGAGGGCCCCGTGATCATGCGGGCGATGAATTTGAGGCCATCGCGGAAGCCGGCATCGGCATAAGGCGAGCGGGCATAGCGGAAGATTCCGGCGCGAGGCCGGCCGCTGCTCGATACGCTCTGGATGAATTGCGCGGTCTCTTCGATCCAGCCCGAGTCGAGCACGGCGCCGGCATGCAGGAACATCAGCCAGGGTGAGCGCGCCTGGCGGGCACCGGCGGCGAGCGCCGCAGCGCGCGTCCCCTCGAAGGCCATGAAGCGGCAGCCGGCGACGTCGGCCACCCGCTCGATCACGCTGCTTGCGGAACGGTCGACCAGCACCACTTCGCGGATCAAGCCGGCAGCGGCGCCCGGCACCAGCGCCGCCAGGGTGGCGACGGCGGGCTGTTCGACGCCTTCAGTAGGGATGATCACGCTCAACATAATGAGGCTTCGTTGGGGCTCAGACGGTGAAAAACGCCGTTTGTTATCACCTTGTCACATTCAAAACAGCCTTTGCCGTGCGGATTTTTGAGGCAGCTCTCGTGTGGATTTGTCAATCGATGTTCTTGCTTTGTTCTAAAGACGTGTTACGTTCCAAGCATGAGCCGAGCATCCTCTCATGCCCTCAAGCACCCGCCGGTCACGGCGCCCTCCGAACCGGCGGGTGCTACTCCTTTTCCTGAGCTTGATGTCGCGATCGAACGCGAGCGGCGGCGCGGCCGCGGCGCCCAGTCCAACGACAGCGGCCGCTTCGAGGCCGAGGCGCGTGTCGCCTTCGATGACGGCTGGCAGAGCCTCGAAGACCTGCCGCCGTTCAAGACCACGGTCGGGCTCGACACCTCGCGCAAGGTCATCACCCGCAACGACTCGCCCGATATCGGCTTCGACCGTTCGATCAACCCCTATCGCGGCTGCGAGCATGGCTGCGTCTACTGCTTCGCGCGGCCGACCCACGCCTATCTCGGGCTGTCACCCGGGCTTGATTTTGAAACCCAGCTGCTTGCCAAACCCGATGCGCCGGAGTTGCTGGAAAAGGAACTGGCGGCGGCGGGCTACGAACCGCGGATGATCGCGATCGGCACCAATACGGATCCCTATCAACCGATCGAGCGCAAATACAAGATCATGCGCGGCATTCTCGAAGTGCTGGAGCGTGCCGGCCATCCGGTCGGCATCGTCACCAAATCGGCGCTGGTAACGCGCGACATCGACATCCTCCAGCGGATGGCAAAACGCAATCTGGTCAAGGTCGCACTGTCAGTGACGACGCTCGACCCGAAACTCGCGCGCACCATGGAGCCGCGGGCATCGACTCCGCCGAAGCGGCTGGAGGCGATAAAGCAACTGGCGGAAGCCGGCATTCCGGCAACCGTGATGGTCGCGCCTGTGATCCCCGCGCTGAATGATTCCGAGATCGAGCGCATCCTCGATGCCGCGGCGCATGCCGGCGCGAAAGAGGCAAGTTATGTGCTGCTAAGGCTGCCGCTGGAAGTGCGCGATCTGTTCCGCGAATGGCTGATGGCCAATTATCCCGACCGTTATCGCCACGTCTTCACGCTGATCCGCGACATGCGCGGCGGCCGCGACTACGACTCGCAATGGGGAACCCGGATGAAGGGAACCGGGCCGATGGCCTGGATGATCGGACGCCGCTTCGAAATCGCCTGCGAGAAACTTGGACTGAACAAGCGGCGCCTGAAACTGACCACCGATCATTTCGTTAAGCCGAAGCGGAGCGGGCAGCAGTTGAGTTTGTTCTGAGTGTTCGTCATTGCGAGTGAAGCGAAGCAATCCATGTCCGGACAAAGAAGAAGGGATTGCTTCGTCGCTTGCGCTCCTCGCTATGACGAAAGGAGAACTGCATGAAAAAGAATCCACCAATCCCACGACTGACCGTCATCACGCTCGGCGTAACCAACATGCGCGCCAGCATCGCCTTTTATGAAGCGCTGGGTTTTGCGCGAAGAGTTCGCTCGACCGGCGAGGCGGTTGCCTTCTTCGACACCGGCGGCCCGGTGATCGCGCTGTTTCCGTGGGATCAACTGGCACAGGACGCGACGCTGCCGGACCATCCGCGGCCCAGCACCTTCCGCGGGGTGACGCTGGCTTGGAATTGCGCCTCACGCGAGGAAGTCGATACCGTGCTGGAGTTTGCCACCGCCAAGGGCGCCTCGCTGCTGAAGGCGGCGCATGAGACGGCGTACAGCGGCTACTCCGGATATTTCGCCGACCCCGACAATCATCCCTGGGAAGTCGTGGTCGCCCCCGGCATCGAGGTCGGCGAAGACCGGCGGTTGCATTTGGCGGATTAGGGGAAGCCTGTCGTGACTGAATAGCGGGAATTGGGGTTAGTTCCAGGTTGCGCGCTGGCGCGTGCTTGCCCACCATCCCGGCATGATTCGGGATAAGTCGTCCAAGAAACCAGCGACCAAATCGGTCGCCAAACAGGCAAAACTGCCGAACGGCGTGATCGCGGTGGCGCCGCCGAGCTTTCGCCGCGAGCGCGCGCTGATCAAGCGCGGCGTCTGGCCGATCGCCGGTTGCGACGAGGCCGGGCGTGGTCCGCTGGCAGGCCCGGTGGTGGCCGCTGCCGTGATTCTCGATCCCAAACGAATTCCCAAAGGCATCGACGATTCGAAGCGGCTGACTGCGGAGCGCCGTGAGGAACTGTTCGAAGAGATTTGCGCGACCTCGTCGTTTGCGGTCGCCTTTGCCTCGCCGGCGCGTATAGACCGCGACAATATCCTGCGCGCCTCGCTGTGGGCGCTGACGCGCGCGGTGCGGGGCTTGCCGGAAATCCCCAAATATGTGTTCGTCGACGGCCGCGACCGGATCGAGGCGCCATGCGACTGCGACGCCGTGATCGGCGGTGATGGCATCGTGATGTCGATCGCGGCCGCTTCGATCATCGCCAAGGTGACGCGCGACCGCCTGATGTGCGCGCTGGCGCTGGATTGCCCGGGCTACGGCTTCGAGACCCACAAGGGCTACGCCGTGCCGGAACATCGCGAGGCGCTCGACCGGTTAGGTCCCAGCGTCCACCACCGCCGCTTCTTCGCGCCCGTCATCGCCGCGCGCGAAAAACATCAGCCCGGCACGGTCGAGCCCGATCTGTTCACGGTCGAAACGCAAATCGATGCGGATGTCTCGGCGGCTCTCTAACGCACCTTGCCGCGTTTCCTGACGCGAGCCGGTATCCACCTCGCTTGAAAACGCGCTAGTTGCCTCGGCGGCTGGCGCGCTCTATCAAATGGTCTCGAATAGGCCGGACCCATGGGATCGGCTGGGGCATTTCGGACGTTTCATGCGTTTCACCTCCCTGGTTGTCGAACTGATCCGCGCCCGGCCGCGGCTGGTGGTCTGGCTCGTGGTGCTGCTGCAGGCGGCAATGTGGCTGATCCTGCCGATGCTCCTCTATCGCAGCCCACCCGGCGATATCGCCACCGTTCTGGCGTTCGGCAGGGAATATCAGGTCGGGACCTGGTTCGGCCCGCCGCTGGCGTTCTGGCTTGCCGACATCGCCTTCCGCGCGGCCGGCAATCATGTGTTCGGGGTCTATCTGCTGGCGCAGATCTGCGCGGTCGTCACCTTCTGGGGCTTCTATCAGCTCGCGCGCGCCATCGTCGGTGGTCAGCAGGCGGTGCTCGCGGTGCTCTTGAGCATGACGGTGGTGGCCTTCAGCTCGCCCGGCGTCGAATTCGGCCCGCTGGTGCTGGCGCGCCCGCTGTGGGCGCTGCTGTTGCTGCATTCCTGGCGATTGATCGGCCAGAACCGGCGCAGCGCCTGGTTCGCATGGTCGATCGAGGCAGGCTTGTTGCTGCTGACGACATCGGCCGCGCTCGGTCTGTTGCTGCTGATCGCCGGATTTGCCGTCGCCACCGCGCGCGGACGGCGCACCTTGATGTCGCTCGATCCGCTCTATGCACTTCTGGTGATCGTCGTACTGGTGCTGCCCTATCTGATCTGGGTCGTTCGCGCCGACGTGCTGGCGATGCCGCCCTTGCCTGCCATCGATGATCTCTCGGGCCGGGCGATGCACTGGGGCGGGCTGCTCGGCGGCCTGTTGCTGGCGACGGCCGGCATCTTGCTGCTGGTGATCCTCAACTCCAGCGCGTTTGTCCGCAAGGCCGAGGAAGCGCCGATCATCTACCGGCCGCAGATCGATCCCCTGGCGCGCCAATTCGTCTATACGTTCGCCATCACCCCGGCGCTGTTTGGCAGCCTGATTGCGGGCGTGTTCAATCTCGAACGCGTTACCGGCGGCGCCGGCGTTGCCTTGCTGATGTCGGGGCTGGCCGTGATCGTGGCGACCGGCGATCTCGTGTATCTGCGGCGCCAGCGGCTGCTCCGCACGGTCTGGGCCGCGGCGGTCGCAGCGCCGGCTTTCGTAGCCATCGCGGCCACGCTGTTCCTGCCCTGGACCAGCGGCGCCGAAGTACCGACCTCGCTGCCGGCGCGGACGATCGCGCATTTCTTCGGTGACAGTTTTGAGCGGCGCACCAACCAGCGGCTGCGCGCGGTGGCCGGCGATCCGCAGCTCGCGAGCTTCATTGCGATGGATAAAGGCCGGCCGCATCTGTTGCTCGACGCCACGCCGGAACGCACGCCGTGGCTTTCGCTCCAAAAGTTCAATGAAACCGGCGGCGTCGTGGTCTGGCGAGCCTCGGACACGTCAGGCGCGCCGCCTCCCGAGATCGCGTTGCGCTTTCCCGGCCTCGTGCCGGAAGTGCCGCGCGCGTTCGAATGGATGGTGAATGGCAGACAGCCGCTGCTGCGCGTCGGCTGGGCCATCGTGCGGCCGAAAGCGCCGTAGCAACAAGCGTGGTGTGAGCTAGGGCGGCTCCCTACGATTGAGATTGATTCAGGCCTCTGGCGATTCTGAAAAGGCCAAGCCCGAGGATCAGGAATACCGGAACAAGCGTGACAAAACTCAGGAGCGATATCAGGCTAGGAAAGATGACCAGCCAATAGGTGACAGCCGCGACTGTCAACAGCGCGGCCATCGATCCAATCACCAGTACTGTCACTTTGACGCCCTTCATCACGGCGACGCCTTCTCCAATTCCTTCGCGATCGCGCGCAGATCCTGCCACGACATCCGCTTGTACGATGGCGAGCGCAGCAGATAGGCCGGGTGGAACGTCGCGATGGCGCGGATGGAGCGGGTGCCGGTGTCGTAATCGAACCATTTGCCGCGGGTCTTCATGATGCCCTCGCGCGTCGACAGCAACGTCTGCGTCGAGGGGTTGCCGAGCGTCACCAGCACGTCCGGATTGACCAGCTCGATCTGCCGCTGAATGAACGGCAGGCAGATTTGCGTTTCCTGCGGCGTCGGCGTGCGGTTGCCGGGCGGCCGCCATGGGATCACGTTGGCGATATAAGCTTTGCTGCGGTCGAGCCCGATCGCCGCGATCATGCGGTCGAGCAATTTGCCGGAACGGCCGACGAACGGCAGCCCCTCGATGTCCTCGTCGCGTCCGGGGGCTTCGCCGACGAACATGATTCGCGCCTGCGGATTGCCGTCGCAGAACACCAGCCGTGTTGCGGTGTGCTTGAGCGCGCAGCCGTCGAAATTCTCCAGCAGCGCGCGCAGCGCCTCCAATGACGGCGCGGTTCGGGCCATTTCCCGCGCCGAGGCGATGGCGGCTTCCGGCGCCGGCGCTATTTCGCTGCGCGAAACTGCCGGCGCCGCCGCGGGCATTTCCCGCACCAGTCTTTGTGGCGCGGCTTCGCGTGGCGCGGCGATGGTAGCGCTGTCGGGCTCGGCAAGCCGGTCGATCGGCTCATCGGCCAACGCGCAATCGACCCCGGCCTCCAGATAAAAGGCCAGCAATTGCTGAACGGTAGGGGAGGGTTCGGGCGCGATGGACATCGTTCCAATCTAGGATGTATTCGGTGGCAGCGAAATGCCTGAGATTTCATTTCGATGGTTGTTCTCGGCGCAAAAATCGGAAACAAACGAACCTTAGAGCCGTTCTCAATTGGGCTGAGACCAGAACATGAGCACCGAAGAACTTCCGCCGCGTGAGTCCATGGAATTTGACGTCGTGATCGTCGGCGCCGGGCCGTCCGGCCTGGCGGCTGCGATCCGTCTCAAGCAACTCAATGCCGATCTCAATATCGTCGTGGTGGAGAAGGGCTCCGAAGTCGGTGCACATATTCTGTCGGGTGCCGTGATCGATCCGGTCTCGCTCGACAAACTAATTCCGGACTGGCGCGAGGACGCCGATTGCCCGCTGAAGACGCAGGTCAAGGACGACCGCTTCTACTGGATGACGGGCGGAAGCGCGATCCGGCTGCCAGGTTTCGCGATGCCGCCGCTGATGAACAACCATCATTGCTATATCGGCTCGCTCGGCGATGTTTGCCGCTGGCTGGCGCCGAAAGCCGAAGCGCTCGGCGTCGAGATCTATCCGGGCTTTGCGGCAGCTGAAGTGCTCTACGACGAACAAGGCGCGGTGCGGGGCATTGCGACCGGCGACATGGGTATCGCCAGGGACGGCAGCCACAAGGATTCGTTCACCCGCGGCATGGAACTGCTCGGCAAATACACGCTGTTCGCCGAAGGCGCGCGCGGCAGCCTCTCCAAGCAATTGATCGCGAAGTTCTCGCTCGACGCGAGCAGCGAGCCGCCGAAATTCGGCATCGGGCTGAAGGAAGTCTGGGAGATCGATCCGGCCAAGCATCAGAAGGGCCTGATCCAGCATTCGTTCGGCTGGCCGCTCAACAATTCGACCGGCGGCGGGTCGTTCCTCTATCACTACGACGACAACAAGGTCGCGGTCGGATTCGTTGTGCATCTCAATTACGACGACCCCTATCTGTCGCCGTTCGACGAGTTCCAGCGTTTCAAGACTCATCCTTCGATCCGCACCGTGTTCGAAGGCGGCAAGCGGCTGGCTTATGGTGCGCGCGCGATCACCGAGGGCGGATACCAGTCGGTGCCGCGGCTGAGCTTTCCGGGCGGCGCGCTGATCGGTTGCGCCGGGGGCTTTGTCAACGTGCCGCGCATCAAGGGCGTGCACAACGCGATGGGCAGCGGCATGCTCGCCGCCGAACACCTCGTGGCCGCGCTCGCCGCCGGCCGCGCCAATGATGAATTGGCCGAATACGAGAATGCGTGGCGCGGTTCGCAGGTCGGCAAGGACCTCTACCCGATCCGCAACGTCAAACCGCTGTGGTCGAAGTTCGGCACCCTGATCGGCGTACCGCTCGGCGGCCTCGATATGTGGACCAACACGCTGTTCGGCTTCTCGCTGTTCGGAACCCTGTCGCATGCCAAACCGGACCGCAAGACGCTGGATCCAGCCAAGGCTCACACGCCGATCGCGCCGGTGAAGCCGGACGGCAAGCTGACCTTCGACAAGCTGTCGTCGGTATTCCTGTCCAACACCAACCATGAGGAGGACCAGCCGGTCCACCTCAAGGTCGCCGACATGAACCTGCAGAAGACCTCCGAGCACGACGTCTTTGCCGGTCCGTCCAACCGCTATTGCCCGGCAGGCGTCTACGAATGGGTCGAGGAGGCCTCCGGTCCGCGCTTCCAGATCAACGCCCAGAACTGCGTCCACTGCAAAACCTGCGACGTCAAAGACCCGAACGGCAATATCACCTGGGTTCCGCCGGAAGGCGGCGGCGGGCCCAATTACCAGGCGATGTGACCACGATTACGTGAGATATTGGCGGAGGGCGCGCAGGTGTCCGGGTAACCCCGGCGCCGGCCACGATACCGCCACAGTACAAGCGTCTTCCGGGGCTACTGGCCAAAAGGGGTGGAACGACGGCGGACGGGGAGATCTTGGGGACCCTGCTGCCGATCGATTCGTCACCTCGTATCCTTGCGGTTGAACGCCAAAAGCGGCATTGTTGCTGGGCCTTGATGCCGCCGCGTATGTCCGCATTCGAGAGCGATCGAAAAGATTCCGCCATAAATCCTGGAGCTAGGCGAACCGTGATGCTTTCCACTCGTTTCAATCGCTGGACCATCGCCGCTGTCACCGTCGCCGCGCTTGCCGCGCCCGGCTCGCTGCTGGCGCAGACGCCCGAGCATACCGGCGACAATTCGGCGCAGTTTCCGAGCAAGAACGATCTGAAATCGCTGACCACGTCAGGCAGCTATCTGGCCGCGCGTCATGCCAGCGTCGAACGCGACGCCAGCTCGGCCGCGGCGTTCTACCGTTCGGCGCTGCGTACCGATCCCAAGAACAACGAACTGCTCGACCGCGCCTTCATCTCCTCGCTCGCGGATGGCGACATCGACGAGGCCGTCAAGCTCGCCGACCGCATTCTGACGCAGGACAAATCCAATCGCGTGGCCCGGCTGGTCGTCGGCGTCCGCGACCTGAAGCAGAAGAAATACGCGACCGCACAGATCAACATCAATCAGTCGATCCGCGGACCGATCACCGATCTGGTCGCGACGCTGTTGTCGGGCTGGGCCAGCTTCGGCGCGGGTGATTCCAAGGCGGCGGTCGCCAATATCGACAAGCTGACGGGACCGGAGTGGTATCCGATCTTCAAGGATCTGCACACCGGCATGATCCTGGAACTCGCCAACAAGGAAAAGGACGCCGGCGCCCGCTTCGAGCGCGCCTACAAGCTCGACGATTCCATGCTGCGCGTGTCCGACGCCTATGGGCGCTGGCTGTCGCGCAACAAGGACTCGGCGGCGGCAATCGGCATCTACGAGGCGTTCGACAAGAAGCTGCCACGGCATCCCCTGGTACAGGAGGCGCTGCGCGAGACGCGGGCCGGCAAGAAGATGCCGCCGCTGATCGAATCGGCGCAGGCAGGTGCGGCCGAGGCGCTGTACGGCATCGGGGCCACGCTGACCCGCCGCGGCGGCGAGGATCTGGCGCTGGTCTATCTGCAGCTCTCGCTATATCTGCAGCCCAACCATCCGCTGGCGCTGCTCTCGCTGGCCGATCTCTATGAGTCGGTGAAGAAGCCGCCGATGGCGATCAAGGTCTATGAGCGCATGCCGGCGAGTTCGCCGCTGAAGCGCAACGCGCAGATTCAGCTCGCCACCAATCTCGACGCCGCCGATCGCAGCGAGCAGGCGATCAAGATCCTCAAGGACGTCACCGCCGAAGATCCAAAGGACATCGAAGCCATCATGGCGCTCGGCAATATCGAGCGCGGCCGCAAGAAGTTCGCCGATTGCGCGACGACCTATTCCAGGGCGATCGACGTGATGCCCGGCGTGACCGACAAGAACACCTGGGTCACCTATTACTATCGCGGCATTTGCCAGGAGCGTTCCAAGCAGTGGAGCAAGGCCGAGGCCGACATGCGCAAGGCGCTCGAGTTGCAGCCCGAACAGCCGCATGTGCTGAACTATCTCGGCTATTCCTGGATCGATCAGGGCATCAATCTCGACGAAGGCATGAAGATGATCAGGCGCGCCGTCGATCAGCGTCCCGACGACGGCTATATCGTGGACTCGCTGGGCTGGGCGTTCTACCGCATCGGCAATTACGAGGACGCGGTGAAGAACCTCGAGCGCGCGATCGATCTGAAGCCCGAGGATCCGACCATCAACGACCACCTCGGTGACGCCTATTGGCGCGTCGGCCGCACGCTGGAAGCCAAGTTCCAGTGGGCCCACGCCCGCGACCTGAAGCCCGAGGCGGAAGAACTGCCGAAGATCGAGGCCAAGATCGCCAACGGCCTGCCCGAGGACACGTCGTCTGCAGCTTCGGCCGACAAGAAAAAAGAAGACGGCAGGGGTGGTTAGAGGGCGGCTAGATCGAAGGCTTGGGGGGCTTGTTCGGCTATGCCGGCGTTGATTGATGAGGGGCGCGCCAAGGTCAACCTGACCTTGAGGGTGGTTGGCCGCCGCACCGACGGTTTTCATGACCTGGAAAGCGTGGTGGCGTTTGCCGACTGCGCCGATCGGCTGACGCTGACGCCGGGTTCCGATCTGACATTGCAAATGTCCGGACCGCTGGCGCAGGCCTGCGGTGAGGCATCGGACAATCTTGTGCTGAAGGCGACGCACCTGCTGGCAGAGCGGGTGCCGGGCCTGAAGTCCGGCAGTTTCACGCTCGACAAGGTGCTGCCGGTCGCGGCAGGCATCGGCGGTGGTTCGGCGGATGCGGCTGCCGCCCTTCGGCTGCTGGCAAAATTGAACGGGCTGTCGCTCGATGACGAGCGGCTGCGCGAGGTAGCGCTTGCGACCGGCGCCGACGTGCCGGTCTGCTTGGCGTCGCGCGCCTGCGACATGACCGGGGTCGGCGATACCCTGACGCCGCTCAGCCTGCCGATCATGCCGTGCGTGATGATCAACCCCTGCGTTCCCGTTCCGACCAAGGACGTATTCAAGGCACTCGGCCTGCGTAGCGGCGAATTGCTGGTCGGCGTCACCGACGTTTTCCGGGGCATCGACTGGCCGGAAGCCGGCGCCTCGGTCGAAGACTGGGTCGAAGTCCTGGCGGCCAGTACCAACGACCTGGAAGCGCCGGCGATGCGCATTCAGCCGGTCATCGGTGAGGTGATCGCCGCGCTCAACGCCACTAACGGCGCGTGGCTGGCGCGGATGTCGGGCTCGGGCGCGACCTGCTTTGCGATCTATGAAAACACTGCCGACGCCGGCCGCGCCGCTGAAAAAATCCGGCGCGAGCATCCCGGCTGGTGGGTGCATGCGGGAACGTTGAGTTGAGACGCTGCTTGTAGGATGGGTAGAGCAAAGCGAAACCCATCAATGGCAACCGACCAAGTCGGTGGGTTTCGCTACCCACCCTACGATTCTAGTTCGCCGGCCGCCGCACCAGCGCCAGTGAAACACCTAGCCCGGCGATGAACAGCCCCGAGCCCTGCCGCAGGCGTTGAGCGAGAAATGGTCTGCTCACCAGGCCCGCTCGCGCTGTCGCGGCCATCATCACCACGACGACATCGGCGAGTGTATTGAGCAAGACCGAGATCAGGCCGAGCGCCACGAATTGCAGCGCGGGATGACCGCCGGCGGGGTCGATGAACTGCGGAATGAACGCCAGAAAGAACGCCGCGGTTTTTGGGTTCAGGGCTTCGACCAGCACGCCCTCGCGAAACGCCTGTCGCGCGCCGGCCGGGCTGATCGCCTCCACCATCGCCTGTCGGCCCTCGCGAAACGTCCGGACGCCAAGCCAGACCAGATAGAGCGCGCCGGCAAGTTTGAGCACCGTGAAAAGTTCGGCGCTGGCCAGGATGATCGCGGACACCCCCAGCGCGCCTGCGATCACATGCACGAGCCCGCCAAGCGCGGTCCCGAATGTCGAGGCAATACCTGTCTTGCGGCCGCCCGACAGCGTCCTCGCGGCGACGTAGAAGATCCCGGGACCAGGCACGAAGGCGATGATCAGCGCGGCGACCAGGAAGAGCGAAAAATTCGTGCCGCTCATTTAGTGCGATCCTACCTGTAGGATGGGTAGAGCGAAGCGAAACCCATCGCCTCTCCGCAAAATCGCAAGTGATGGGTTTCGCTGCGCTCTACCCATCCTACGAAGCCTGCGAAGCCATCAATGCGACCTGGCCAGGCAGAACGCCACCACCTGCTCGAGCGCGGTTTTCATCGGGGAAGCCGGAAACAGCGCCAACGCATCGACGGCCATCGCGCCGTAATGATGGGCGCGGCTGATCGTATCCTCCAGCGCGCGATGCTTGGTCATCAACCCGATGGCGTGATCGAGATCGTTGCTACCGATCTCGCCGCGCTCCAGCGCCTTGACCCAGAACGCGCGCTCAGAGGCGTTGCCGCGGCGGAACGCCAGCACCACCGGCAGCGTGATCTTGCCCTCGCGGAAATCGTCGCCGACGTTCTTGCCGAGTTTTGCCGATTTGCCGCCGTAGTCCAGCACGTCGTCCACCAGCTGGAACGCGATGCCGAGATTCATGCCGACCGAGCGGCACGCGGTCTGCTCGGCCTTCGGCCGGTTGGCGATCACGGGGCCGACCTCGCAGGCGGCTGCGAACAATTCCGCGGTCTTGCCGCGGATCACAGCGAGATATTCGTCCTCGGTGGTCGCGGTGTTCTTTGCTGCGGCGAGCTGCATCACCTCGCCCTCGGCGATGGTGGCGGCCGCCGAAGACAGGATGTCGAGCGCCCGCAACGAGCCGACCTCGACCATCATGCGGAAGGCCTGGCCGAGCAGGAAGTCGCCGACCAGCACGCTCGCCTCATTGCCCCACAGCATCCGCGCGGACAATTTGCCGCGCCGTAATTCGCTCTCGTCGACCACGTCGTCATGGAGCAGGGTTGCGGTGTGCATGAACTCGACCGAGGCGGCGAGCTTGATATGGCCGTCGCCGGAATAGCCGGTGAGGCCGGCCATCGCCAGCGTCAGCATCGGGCGCAGCCGTTTTCCCCCGGAGGAGATCAGGTGGTTGGCGACCTCGGGAATCATGGTCACTTCGGAACCGGTCCGCGACAGGATCGTGGCGTTGACCCGCTCCATGTCGGCGGCGACAAGCCCGACCAGCTCATCGATCGAAGCGTTTGGGCTTTCGAAGGGTACAATAACCGCCACGCGGGTCTCCAAATCTGGCCAATTCGCACTATCCTTATCTACAATAGAAAGTGCAGGCTGAAGCGGCAAGGGCACGTAGTGGTTGACAGGTACCGGCCGGGCTCGGACCGGGCCAGCCTAAGGAGGGCGCAAATTGCGGGAATTGGTTCGGACCAACGATATTGTGCTGGTTTCCGCGGTCGGCGCGCTGCTCGACGGCGCCAATATCCATCATCTGGTGCTGGACCAGAACATGAGTATCATCGAGGGATCGCTCGGCGTGCTGCCACGTCGCATCCTGGTCCATGAGGACGACAACCGCGAGGCGCGCCAGCTTCTGACCGATGCCGGGCTTGCCCACGAATTGCGGGCGGATGAGTAAGGCATAGCGTTTTCGAGCGAAGTGGGAACCGGTTCGCGTGAAGAAAACGCGTCAAAACAATAATCTGGATGTCACCGAGGACGCGTTTCTCGGCGGCGCCTTGCGCTTGCGGCAACTGAGATCGGGGCACCGCGCCGGGCACGATGCCATGCTGTTGGCTGCGGCGACGGCGGCACGTTCAGGCAATCGTGTGGCCGATCTTGGCGCCGGTGTTGGCGCGGCAGGGCTGGCGGTGGCCAGGCGCGTCGGGCAAATCGATCTCGCGCTGGTCGAGATCGATGCCGGTCTCGCAAGCCTGGCGCGCGCCAATGCCGAGGCGAACGCGCTTGCCGCCGAGGTCATCGTGCTCGATGTCGAGGCGCCCGCCGACGCCTACGCCGCGGTCAATTTGCATCCTGATAGCGTCGATGTCGTGTTGATGAATCCGCCGTTCAACGATTCCGTACGGCATCGGGTCTCGCCGGACCGCGCGCGCGGGATCGCGCATGTCGCGACATCCACCACGCTTTCAAACTGGATTCATGCAGCCCGCCGCATCCTCAAATCCAGGGGCATGCTGACGCTGATCTGGCGCGCCGACGGGATTGCCGAGGTGCTGGCGGCGCTCGATCACGGTTTTGGCAGTTTGGAAATTTTGCCCATTCACGGCGATGTGAAGGCGCCTGCGAATCGAATCCTGGTTCGCGCCACCAAGGGCGGTCGCGCGCCGACTCGAATTCATGCCGGACTGATGCTCAATGATGAGCGAGGGGTGCCCAATAAAGAGGTGCAGGAGATTTTAGCGGGGAGGGGGATATTGCCGCTGGCAACCCCCTAGAGGTGGCCGAGAACTGATGTCCCGAACGCGAGGCGAAGCGGAAAAGCCTATTGCGGAAGGGTTTCCGACTGCCGTTTCGGAGTGTTGGTGAAGTGAACCGCGGTCAGGATGGTGCCGATCAACAATATCAGCAGGTAGATTTTCATGTCACTCTCCGCTGCGCCATTGCAGCCGTACCGGCCACGTTGCAAAAGGCCTTCCAGCCCTAATTCGTTCCAGCCCTTCTAATGACAGTGGCGTGATAAAAAATGGTTAATTCGAGGTATCCGCATGAGTGAACAAATAAGTGATCGCGTGGGATTGCCGGGCCTTATCGAGCGGCTGAAGGGATGGGTCCCGGCCAAATTCCGCCGCGGGGTCGCGGTGGTGCCGGTGGTGCGGTTGTCCGGCGTGATCGGCGCGGTGACGCCGCTGCGGCCGGGCATGTCGCTCGCCGGTGTCGCCAAGACGCTGGAGCGCGCTTTCGGTACCAAGAATGCCAAGGCGGTTGCGCTCGTGATCAATTCACCCGGCGGCTCGCCGGTGCAATCGCGCCAGATTTATTTGCGGATCAGGCAACTCGCCGCCGAAAAGAATTTGCCGGTGCTGGTGTTCGTCGAGGACGTCGCCGCATCGGGCGGCTACATGATCGCCTGTGCCGGCGACGAGATTTTCTGCGATCCGTCCTCGATCCTCGGTTCGATCGGCGTGGTCGGCGGCACGTTCGGCTTCCAGGAGCTGATCAAGAAAATCGGCGTCGAGCGACGGCTCTATACGGCGGGCGTCCACAAGGCGACGCTCGATCCGTTCCTCCCCGAAAACCCCGATGACGTGGCGCGCATCAAGGCGCTCCAGCGCGAGATCCACGCCATCTTCATTGCGTTGGTCAAACAGAGCCGCGGCAGCCGCCTCAAGGGCGCGGACGACACGCTGTTCACCGGCGAATATTGGGCCGGTGAAACCTCGGTGTCGCTGGGTCTTGCGGATGCGGTCGGCGATCTGCGTTCGACGCTGCGGACCCGCTACGGCGACAAGGTGCTGACCCCCGTGGTCGCGCCCGCCAGCGGAATGCTGTCCGGCCTGCTCGGGCGGCGGTCGCCGGGGGCGGGCTCCATGGGCGCCCTCGACGGCATCGGGAGCCTGCCGGATGAACTGATTTCCGCGCTCGAAACCAGGGCAATTTGGGCCAAATTCGGGTTTTAGAACCCGGGAGAGGCGCGCCATTTAGTCCTAAAGGCGGGAATTGCGGCGCAGCCCGGCTTGCGCGAGAATGCAGCCATTGGGGGCGTGACCGACGTGAACGACAAGGATCGACCGATGCCACCGTTGATCGCATTCGCAGGGGCCCTGGGTGGGCTCGCCGTGGTCCGCTGGGCTTACAAGACTGCCGTCCGGATCAACCGGGAGCTGGAAGAAGCGAGGCTGGCCCGCGTCTCGGAGTCTGCGCAAACCAGCGAAATTCCGACCCTGCGGCGGGATCCCGTCACCGGGGCCTATCGGCCGGGGTAGCTTGAAAATGCGTCATGGCCGGGCTTGTCCCGGCCATCCACGTCTTTCTTCTCTCCATAGTGCTTTTAGACGTGGATGCCCGGCACAAGGCCGGGCATGACGGAAACAGCACATCGCCTTGATTCCCCGCTTCCCCGCCGATACGGTCCCGCGCGCCCAAAACCCCCTCGCGAGACCGATTCTGCCGATGGACGAATTGCCTGCCCACATGCGCCCGGAACGTTCGTTCCAGGGCTTCATTCTCGCTCTGCAGCGGTTCTGGGCCGAACAGGGCTGCGTGATCCTGCAGCCCTACGACATGGAAATGGGCGCGGGCACCTTTCATCCCGCGACGACCTTGCGTGCGCTCGGGCCAAAGCCGTGGCGGGCCGCCTATGTGCAGCCCTCGCGTCGGCCCAAGGATGGCCGCTACGGCAAAAACCCGAACCGGATGCAGCACTATTACCAGTATCAGGTGATCATGAAGCCATCGCCGCCGAACCTTCAGGAATTGTACCTGAAGTCGCTCGCCGCGATCGGCCTCGATTCCAGCCTGCACGACATCCGCTTTGTCGAGGACGACTGGGAAAGCCCGACGCTCGGTGCCTGGGGTCTCGGCTGGGAGTGCTGGTGCGACGGCATGGAAGTGTCACAGTTCACTTACTTCCAGCAGGTCGCGGGCGTCGAATGCGCGCCTGTCGCCGGTGAGCTCACCTACGGCATGGAGCGGCTCGCCTGCTACCTACAGGGCGTCGACCACGTCATGGATCTCAACTTCAACGGCCGCGAGGGCGCCGACAAGGTGACCTATGGCGACGTGTTCCTGCAGGCCGAGCAGGAATATTCCCTGCACAATTTCGAGCACTCCGATTCCGAAATGCTGTTCAAGCAGTTCGTGATGGCCGAAGAAGCCTGCAAGAAGTATCTCGCGGCCGGCTGGAAATCCGGCAGCAACCAGAAAGAACACCTGATGGCGCTGCCGGCCTATGACCAGTGCATCAAGGCGAGCCATGTCTTCAACCTGCTCGATGCCCGCGGCGTGATCTCGGTGACCGAACGGCAAAGCTACATCGGGCGCGTGCGCGACCTCGCAAAAGCCTGCGGCGACGCCTGGGTCCACACCGAAGCGGGCAGGGCGTCCTGATGCCTGATCTTTTGCTCGAACTGTTTTCGGAAGAAATCCCCGCGCGCATGCAGGCGAAGGCGGCCGACGATCTGCGCCGCATGGTTACCGACAAGCTGGTTGCCGAGGGGCTGGTCTACGAGGGCGCAAAGGCCTTCGTGACTCCGCGGCGGCTGGCGCTGACGGTGCACGGGATTCCGGCGCGGCAGCCCGACCTCAAGACCGAACGCAAGGGTCCGAAAATCGGCGCGCCCGATGCGGCCGTGCAGGGTTTTCTGAAAGCGACCGGCCTCACTTCGCTCGACGAGGCCAAGATCCAGCGCGACCCGAAGGGCGACTTTTATATCGCGCTGCTCGAAAAGCCCGGCCGCGCCGCGATCGACGTGATTGCGGAAATTCTACCTGTCATCGTGCGCACCTTCCCGTGGCCGAAATCGATGCGCTGGGGCGAGCGCTCGGCCAAATCAGGCGCGCTGACCTGGGTGCGGCCGCTGCATTCGATCATCGCGACCTTCGGCCCGGAGACCGAAGAACCGGAAATCGTAAAATTCTCGATCGACGGCATCGAGGCCGGCCAAACCACTTATGGTCACCGCTTCCTGGCGCCATCGGCGATCTCCGTGCGCCGCTTCGAGGATTACGAGGCCAAGCTGAAGGCCGCCAAGGTCGTGCTCGACCCGCAGGCGCGCAAAGACATCATCCTAGCCGATGCCAAGCAACTGGCGTTCGCGCAAGGCTTTGAGCTGGTGGAGGACCAGGTGCTGCTCGACGAGGTGTCAGGCCTCGTCGAATGGCCTGTCGTTCTGATGGGATCGTTCGACCAGGAATTTTTGTCGATCCCCGGCGAGGTGATCCGCGCCACCATCCGCAACAACCAGAAATGCTTTGTCGTCAGCGATCCCAAGGATTCTGATAAGAATCCTGACAAAACCGGAAAGCTCACCAACAAGTTCATCCTCACCGCCAACATCGAGGCGACGGACGGCGGCAAGGCCATCATCGCCGGCAACGAGCGCGTGATCCGCGCGCGGCTGAGCGATGCGAAGTTTTTCTATGAGACCGACCTGAAGACCAGGCTCGAAGAGCGGCTGCCGAAATTCGAGAATATCGTGTTTCACGAGAAGCTTGGCACGCAGGCAGCGCGTATCAGACGGATCGAGCATCTGGCGTCAAAGGTCGCGCCGCTCCTGTGGGCTCAGCGCGAGACGTTCTTCGACGGCAAGCAGTTCAAGCCTGAAGATTTTGCCGACGAGCAGGATTATATCCTAAAAGTCGGTCGTGCCGCACGGCTTGCAAAGGCGGACTTGCTGACTGAGGTGGTCGGCGAGTTTCCGGAGTTGCAGGGCTTGATGGGCAAGTATTACGCGCTGGCGCAGGGCGAATATTCGTCAGTCGCTGCCGCAAGCGAAGATCACTACAAGCCGCAGGGTCCGGCGGATCGGGTGCCGAACGATCCGGTAAGTGTTGCCGTGGCGCTTGCCGACAAGATCGATACGTTGGTTGGTTTCTGGGCGATCGATGAGAAACCGACCGGAAGCAAGGATCCGTATGCGTTGCGGAGAGCCGCGCTGGGCGTGATACGATTGATTCTCGATAACCAGGTCAAGATTTCTTTGACCGATGTATTTCAATTGGCGGACATCGAAGTCTTTCTGGATATGAAGGGCAAAGGGTTTTCTGGTGAAGCGACGGTGGAAGAGAGCAGAGCGGCGCGGGATCGGATATTCGGCCTCCTCGACTTTCACGTTGATCGATTGGAAGTTCAATTCCGAGCGATTGGTGCGCGGCACGACCTCATAAAGGCTGCGCGATCGCTTCAGCAAGAAGATGATCTGCTTACCGTGGTCCGCCGCGTCGAGGCGCTCGGCAAATTCCTCGACACCGACGACGGCAAGAACCTGCTCGCGGGCACAAAGCGCGCCAGCAACATCCTTTCGATCGAAGAGAAAAAGGACAAGCGTAGATTCGACGGCGCGCCGGACGTCTCGCTCTACAAGCTCGACGAAGAAAAGGCGCTGGCCAAGGCGATCGATCAGGTGAAGAGCGAGGCGGGTGCTGCGGTGGCCAAGGAAGATTTTGCCGTCGCGATGGGCGCGATGGCGAAGCTGCGGCCGGCGGTCGATGCGTTCTTTGACAAGGTCAAGGTCAACGACGATGAACCAAAAGTGCGCGAGAACAGACTGAAGCTCTTGAACGAAATCCGCGCGGCGACGCGCGCGGTGGCGGACTTTTCGAAGATCGAGGGCTGACACGTGGATCAGAAGACGCTGGCCGCTTACGATTCAGATGCGGCGGCGTTCGCCAGGGACTGGCACGAGCAACCGGCGCCGGTTGATTTGCACGAAATCGTCGAGCGCTTCTTCGTGCGCGGCGGCAGTTCAGCCGATATCGGCTGCGGCTGCGGCCGCGAGGTGGCCTGGCTCAACGCCAACGGCTTTTCCGCCACCGGTTTCGACGCCTCGGAGGGCCTGCTGGCGGAGGCGCGGCAGCGTTATCCCGGTTTGAAGTTCGCACATGCCGAACTGCCCGACCTGAAGGGCATCGGCACTTACGACAACGTGCTGTGCGAGACGGTGATCATGCATCTCGATCGCGCGCAGATAGCGGTCGCCGTTCGCCGGCTGCTCAATGCGGTCAAGCCCAGCGGCATTCTTTATTTGAGCTGGCGGATCACCGACAATTCCGACCTGCGCGATTCCCAGGGGCGTCTCTACGCGGCGTTCGATGCGGCGCTGGTGCTGGCGGAATTGAAGTCGGCGTCGCTGTTGCTCGATGAAGAGGTCGTCAGCGCCTCTTCGGGCAAGAAGCTTCACCGTCTCGTCGCCAAGAAGCCGGGCCTGGAGATCAGGGAGTAGGGCGCGCTAGTTCCCGTCATCCTGAGGTGCGCGCTCTTGCGCGCCTCGAAGGATGAGCAGGGCCCGTGGCCCATCCTTCGAGGCTCGCCCAGCGGTGCAGGTGCACCGCAAGGCTCGCACCTCAGGATGACGGCGTGCGGACAACGAAAAGCCCCGCCCAGGGGGGAAACCGGGCGGGGCTTTCTTGTCCGGTCGTATCTCGCGCACATCCGCTTGCGCGGCGCCCGGACTGTCGTTCAGGCTAGTGGGATTAGTCGACCACCTGAACGACGCGACGCGAACGCGGTTCGACCAGGACCGTCTGGCCGTTCACCACGGTGTAGCGATAGGGCGTTGCCGCATAGGTCTGCGGCACGTCGTAATAGGTGATGCCGGCTTCCGGCAGCACACCGCCCACGGTCACGCGATCCGGAATGGTGAAAGTCGGCACGCGCTCACGCACGACATATTCCCGGAACGCCGGGCGTTGGTTGACGGAGATGCCCTCATGCTCGCCGATCACCACGGTGCCGCCGCCACCGACACCCACGGTGCCGCTCTGCGCCTGTGCTGCGATCGGTGCAGCCATCACGCCGGCGATAGCTGCGATGGCAAGTAGTCTATTCTGCATAGTGTACTCCCTCGTGCAGAAGAACGCCGGCTAGCCAGCGTACAATCCGGGGCCAATTCATCCCGCGCGGCATAGTTCCGGAAAAACGACTGCCTCAAACGCGGCAATTTCGGGCAATTTTTGCGAACGCCGGAACCCATTGATGCGACAGGCGTCTCCTATTCCGGAACCGCGCCAGCGGTTAAGTTGCCGCCCTCGATTCGAGCTTCCCCTCATCATCCGGAGAAATTTCAAATGACCATCACCGCCGCGCATATTTCCCCGATCGTCGCCCTGATTGCGGGAATCCTGATCCTGATCATGCCGCGGTTCCTGAATTTCATCGTCGCGATTTACCTGATCATCGTCGGTCTGGCCGGGCTCGGCGTGTTCAAGATGCTGCGCTTCTAGTCAGGCAAGCAGGGTTTCGCGGCTTGCGCGGAACCCCTCAAAGTGGTGTAAGGCGCGCATCTTCTCCTCTCTTTTCGGATTGTCATCTGCCATGGCCAAAGCGGTTGCGAAGTCCAAGAAAAACCTTGTGAAAATCGTAGCGAAATCAAAGTCATCGGCGCCGCGCAAAGCCGCGCCGGCGGCCTCGGCGCGCAAGACGCTAACGAAGGCTCCGGCACCGAAGGCAGTTGCGAAGCCGGCACCCAAGGCGGTTACGAAGCCAGTTGCCAAGGCAGCTGCCAAAGTAGTTGCGAAGGCTCCGAACAAGCCTGCCAGCAAGACGGCGAAGAAGGTGAGCAAGCCGGCCGTCGAAGCGGTAAAATCCGGCAAGTGGGTCTACACGTTTGGCGACGGCAAGGCCGAGGGCAAAGCCGGCTTGCGCGATCTGCTCGGCGGCAAGGGCGCCAATCTCGCCGAAATGGCCAATCTCGGCCTGCCGGTGCCTCCGGGCTTCACGATTCCAACTTCGGTCTGCACTTATTTTTACGCCCACGACAAATCCTATCCGGCTGCGCTGAAGACTCAGGTCGAGAAGGCGCTGGAGCATGTCGGCAAGCTCGCCGGCAAGTCGTTCGGCGATCCCAAAAATCCGCTGTTGGTGTCCGTGCGCTCCGGCGGCCGCGCGTCGATGCCGGGCATGATGGATACCGTGCTCAATCTCGGCCTCAACGATGAGACCGTCGAAGCGCTCGCCGAATTGTCCGGCGACCGCCGCTTTGCCTATGACAGCTATCGGCGTTTCATCACGATGTATTCGGATGTCGTGCTCGGCTTCGAGCATCATCATTTCGAGGACATCCTCGACACCTTCAAGGACGGCCAGGGCTACACGCTCGACACCGATCTGACCGGCGACGACTGGGTCGAGCTGGTCGGCCGTTACAAGGATGCGGTGGCGCGCGAGACCGGCGCGGACTTCCCGCAGGATCCGCACGCGCAATTGTGGGGCGCGATCGGTGCGGTGTTCTCGTCCTGGATGAACGCGCGCGCGGTGACCTACCGCCGCCTGCACGACATCCCGGAATCCTGGGGCACCGCCGTCAACATTCAGGCCATGGTGTTCGGCAATATGGGCGAGACCTCGGCGACCGGCGTCGCGTTCACGCGCAATCCCTCGACCGGCGAGAGCAAGCTGTACGGCGAATTCCTGATCAACGCGCAGGGCGAAGACGTGGTGGCGGGTATCCGCACGCCGCAGGACATCACCGAGTTTGCGCGCCAGGAATCCGGCTCCGACAAGGCGTCGATGGAAACCGCGATGCCCGACGCGTTCAAGGAACTGACGCGGATCTACACGCTGCTGGAAAAGCACTACCGCGACATGCAGGACATGGAGTTCACGGTCGAGCAGGGCAAATTGTGGATGCTGCAGACCCGCGGCGGCAAGCGCACCGCCAAGGCGGCGCTGCGGATTGCGGTCGAGCTTGCCAATGAAGGACTGATCTCGAAAAAGGACGCGGTGATGCGGATCGATCCCGCCTCGCTCGACCAGTTGCTGCATCCGACCATCGATCCCGCCGCCAAGCGCGACGTCATCGCGACCGGCCTGCCGGCTTCGCCGGGCGCCGCCTCCGGCGAAATCGTGTTCTCGTCCGATGAAGCTGCGAAACTGCAGGCCGATGGCCGCAAGGTCATTCTGGTGCGGGTCGAGACCAGCCCGGAGGACATTCACGGCATGCATGCCGCCGAGGGCATTCTCACCACCCGTGGCGGCATGACCTCGCACGCCGCCGTGGTCGCGCGCGGCATGGGCAAGCCCTGCGTCTCCGGCTGCGGCACCATCCGCGTCGATTACGGCCGCGGTACCATGAGCATCGGCACCCGCACCTTCAAGACCGGCGACGTCATCACCATCGACGGGTCGGTCGGCCAGGTGCTGGCCGGACGGATGCCGATGATCGAGCCGAAACTGTCGGGCGAATTCGGCACGCTGATGGGCTGGGCCGACGCCGTTCGCAAGCTCGGCGTTCGCGTCAACGCCGATACGCCGGAAGACGCGCGCACCGCGATCAAGTTCGGCGGCGAGGGCATCGGCCTTTGCCGTACCGAGCACATGTTCTTCGAGGAAACCCGCATCCGTACCGTGCGGGAGATGATCCTTTCCGAGGACGAACAGTCACGCCGCGCGGCGCTGTCGAAGCTGCTGCCGATGCAGCGCGCGGACTTCGTCGAGCTGTTCGAGATCATGAAGGGGCTTCCCGTCACGATCCGTCTGCTCGATCCGCCGCTGCACGAGTTCCTGCCGCACACCCAGGCCGAGATCGAGGAAGTCGCGCGTGCGATGAACACCGATCCGCGCAAGCTCGCGGACCGTGCCAGGGATCTTGCCGAGTTCAACCCGATGCTGGGCTTCCGCGGTTGCCGTCTTGCGATCGCCTATCCTGAAATCGCCGAGATGCAGGCGCGCGCGATCTTCGAAGCCGCGGTCGAGGCCGAGAAGCGCACCAGCAAGGCCGTCGGCCTCGAAGTGATGGTGCCGCTGATCGCGACCAAGGCCGAGTTCGACCTGGTCAAGGCGCGGATCGACGCCACCGCGCAGTCGGTGATGAAGGAGACCGGCAAGAAACTGGTCTATCAGGTCGGCACCATGATCGAGTTGCCGCGCGCGTGCCTGATGGCCGGCGACGTGGCGCAGACCGCCGAGTTCTTCTCCTTCGGCACCAACGATTTGACGCAGACCACCTACGGCATCAGCCGCGACGACGCGGCGAGCTTCCTTGGCACCTATGTGGCGAAGGGCATCCTCGAGATCGATCCGTTCATCTCGGTCGACCGCGATGGCGTCGGTGAACTCGTCAAGATCGGCGTCGCGCGCGGCCGCAAGACGCGGCCCGATCTCAAGGTCGGGATTTGCGGCGAGCATGGTGGCGATCCCGCCTCGGTGGCGTTCTGCCACGAGATCGGCCTCGACTACGTCTCGTGCTCGCCCTATCGCGTGCCGATCGCGCGGCTCGCCGCGGCGCAAGCGGCGCTCGGCAAGACGGTCGCCAGCCAGGCGTAGTTTTTACTCAACGCTGAGAATTAACAGAGACGTCGTCATGCCCGGGCTTGTCCCGGGCATGAACGTTTTTGGGCGCGCAGGCCCTTCGTCATTGCGAGGAGCGCAGCGACGAAGCAATCCATCCATCCGTTATGCTGTGCGATGGATTGCTTCGCTTCGCTCGCAATGACGGGGCTTAGGCTGCGATCACCAGACCCGTAGCAACACGGTGAACCCGCAACAGTTTCTTCATCATCTTCGTTGACGGGATGTTTACCACTTTCATCGCGCTCCCGTTTACCAAGCTTTCTCAAGCGCCACAGCAAATGCGCGCGAAATCTTGCGTGGTGCACGCAGGCCACGCCGATTAACTCCTCGGCAACCTAAATTCGATACCAACAATAAAGATCGAATTGCACGGATGTACTGAGTTCGGTCGTTTTTTGTAAGCGTTGCGTAGAGCGTATCGATGAATGTGTTGCGTAACCAGCCGAAGGGCGCGCGGTTCGCGTCCTTCGGTCTCGGTCTTTGCATCTTCGCATTGATGCCGACCGAGATCGGATATCAGGATATCGCGTCACTGCTGGCCCGGCAGCCGGGCGTGGCCGAACGCTGGCAGAAGCGGGTGTTCTCCACCGCCGGCAATATCCATGTCGCGACCTTCAGCTTCGGCCGTCCGATCGGAACCTCTTCGCCGCAGACCGCAACGTTTCGGCTCGCCAGCCTCGACAATCAGGGCATCGACATCACCGGCGCAGTGACGCGCAACCCGATCATCGCCCCGCCGCCGCGTTATCTTGCCGCCGATTTCCCCAAGGTCGATCGCACCATGAAGGGCGATCGCCTTGTCATCGCGCCGTCCGCGCCTGCGGAGAGTTCAATCCCCGCCGGCAGCGCGCCGGCCATCGAAGATCCTTCGTCTTCAAACGCTTCCGTCAAAGGCCAGAAGACCGCCGTCACGCCGCCTTCAGGTGGGCCCGCGCCGCTCGATCCGGAATTGCAGGCCGCGCTGCGCGCGCCGCCGCTGCCGCAATTCGATGTGTCGATGTCACTCGAAGCCAGGCCGCGCGAAGATTTGCCGCTCGACGACAAGCCGCTCGGTAAGCCAAAGGACGTCTCGGCAGCACCAGAAGTGGCGCTCGCGCCCGCGCCGCCGCGCGACAATTTCTCCTTCAAGACCTCGAGCCTGTTTTTTGGCTCTTCCCTCGGCTCGCCCGAAACCATCGAGCGCTGGCGGCCGGGCGAGGAGCCCATCATCATGCTGCCGAGCGCGGTGGTGGCCGATTCCGACATGAAGATCATGGCCTCGCTGCCGGTCGACGCCGACGGCCCGGTCAAGGCCGGCGAGATGGGCGTCAGCGTCGCGCCGAAGGGCGAGGTCAATTCCGACAACCAGCGCGCCAAGACCCCGGCTGAGCGGCTCGGCCTGTTCGACGAGAAGTCGCGCGCCAAGTCGGAAAAATGTCTGACCGAAGTTGTCTATTTCGAAGCCCGCGGCGAAGCGGTGCGGGGCCAGATCGCGGTGGCGCAAGTGGTGTTGAACCGCGCCTTCTCCGGCAAATATCCGGATACGGTGTGTGGCGTGGTCTACCAGAACAAGCACCGCCATCTGGCCTGCCAGTTCACCTTCGCCTGCGACAACAACAAGGACGTCGTCAAAGAGCCCGACATGTGGGATCGCGCGCAACGGATCGCAAAGGCGATGCTGGACGGCCAGCTCTGGCTGCCCGAGGTCGACAAGTCGACGCACTACCATGCCTATTGGGTGCGTCCGTCCTGGGTCAGCGAGATGAAGAAGATGTACAAGACCGGCGTGCACACCTTCTACCGGCCCCGCAACTGGGGCGACGGCAGCGACGCGCCAAGCTGGGGCACGGCGGCGGAGACGGCGCAAATTTCCGCCAAACTCGCCGAAGCCGCAAAGAGCTCGGCCGAGCAGGCGAGCTTCAGAAGGTAGGTCTCTCATCCGTCGTCCCGGGCTTGACCTCAGATGCGCAATTGCGCATCGGGGGACCCATACGCTGCGGCCGTGCTGATTGAGACGGTGGTCGACGACTTCCTTAGCGCACAATGTCCTGTGGTTATGGGTCCCGGCTCAAGGCCGGGACGACGAGTTATTGCGCGGTTGGCTCCGTGCACCAACCCACCCCAAAAAATTGCACTCGACGATTTTGCAGGGCTGCCCTGCAGCGGAAAAATTTTCTCCGCCGCTCTTGGGATTTCCATGCGAATGCATTAACTCCTCCCGGCGCACCCGGCCGGTCCCCTCCGGCCCGGGCGTCAAGCATCGAGGAAACCCATGGCTGTCACCGCAGACAATCTTCGCCCGGCCAAAGCCAGCTGGCGGACGCCATTGGTGATCATCATCTGCGGTTGCGCGATCGCGCTGCTCAGTTTCGGGCCGCGATCGAGCCTTGGTTTCTTCATCCAGCCCATGAGCAAGGAGTTTACCTGGGGCCGCGACGTCTTCGGCCTCGCGCTGGCGTTGCAGAACCTGTTGTGGGGATTGGGCCAGCCGATCGCAGGCGCGATCGCCGACCGCTTCGGCATCCTGCGCGTGATGGTCATCGGCGCGCTGCTCTACGCCGGCGGACTGCTCTTGATGCGCTACGCTTCGACGCCGGCCTCACTCGATCTCGGTGCCGGCGTTCTGATCGGCTTTGGGCTCTCCGGCTGTTCGTTCAACCTGGTGCTGTCGGCGTTCAGCAAATTGCTGCCGCCGGAGAAGCGTGGCCTGGCGCTCGGCGCCGGCACGGCCGCCGGTTCGTTCGGGCAATTCCTGTTCGCGCCCTTTGGCGTTGCGTTGATCGATAATTTCGGCTGGCAGCCGGCGCTGACCGTGTTTGCCCTGCTGATGCTGTTGATCGTGCCGCTGTCGCTGGCGATCGCGACACCGCCCGCAACGTCGTCGAACGTTCCCGCCGCCGACCAGCAATCGTTCAAGACCGCGCTGGCGGAAGCGTTCGGCCACCGCTCCTACGTATTGCTGGTGCTCGGCTTCTTCACCTGCGGTTTCCAGCTCGCCTTCATCACGGTGCATCTGCCGGCCTATCTGTCCGATCGCGGCGTCTCGGCGCAGACCGGCGGCTGGGTGGTCGCCGCCATCGGCCTGTTCAACATCATCGGCTCGCTCAGCGTCGGCTGGCTGCAGAACAAATATCCGAAGCGCTACATCCTCTCGATGCTCTATTTTGCCCGGGCACTGACCATCCTGGCGTTCATTTCATTCCCGATCACCACTTTCTCGGCGATCATGTTCGGCGCTGCCACCGGTCTGACCTGGCTCTCGACGGTACCGCCGACCTCGGCGCTGGTGGCGATCATGTTCGGCACCCGCTGGTTTGCGACGCTGTATGGTTTTGCCTTCGTCAGCCACCAGGTAGGCGGTTTCCTTGGGGTATGGCTTGGCGGCATCGTGTTCGAGCAGTTCGGGTCGTATACGCCGCTTTGGTGGCTCTCGATCTTCTTCGGCGTGCTGTCGGCGTTGATCAATTTGCCGATCGTGGAACAGCCGGTCGCGCGGGCGGTTGCGCAGCCCGCCTGATACTCATCGAAGTGGCATGGATCTCCGGGCAAACGCGTTCCGCGTTTGTCCCGAGGGAAAACCGGTTTCCACTTTTCCGGATCATGCTCTAAACACTCTCCCAACTGACAAAGTTCGGGAGAGTTGCCGTGGGAACATTCAAGGCCATCAGGATCGACAAGGCGGAAAAGGGTACCACATCAGCGCTGACGCAGTTCGACGAAGCCGAATTGATGGAAGGCGACGTCACCGTCCGCGTCGAATGGTCGACTCTGAACTACAAGGACGGCCTGGCTCTCACCGGCAAGGCCCCGGTGGTGCGGCGCTTCCCGATGATCGCCGGCATCGACTTCGCAGGCGTCGTCGAACAATCCACCCATCCGCAGTGGAAGGCCGGCGACAGGGTGGTCTGCAACGGCTGGGGCATGGGCGAGACCCATCTCGGCAGCTATGCCGAGAAGGCCCGCGTCAAGGGCGACTGGCTGGTGCGGCTGCCCGACAACATCTCGACCCGCGACGCGATGGCGATCGGCACCGCCGGCTACACCGCGATGCTGTCGGTGCTGGCGCTGGAGAAGCACGGCCTGACGCCCAAAAGCGGCCCCGTCGTCGTGACAGGTGCTGCGGGCGGGGTCGGTTCGGTCGCGACCGCCGTGCTGTCGAAACTCGGCTATCACGTCATCGCTTCCACGGGACGGGTGTCGGAAACCGATTATTTGAAAGGTCTCGGCGCCGCCGAGGTGATCGACCGCAACGAATTGTCAGGCCCGGCAAAGCCGCTGGCCAAGGAGCGCTGGGCCGGCGGCATCGACAGCGTCGGGTCGACCACGCTCGCCAACCTGCTCTCGATGACCAAATATGGCGGCGCCATCGCCGCCTGCGGCCTTGCGGCGGGCATGGACCTGCCGTCTTCGGTGGCGCCGTTCATTTTGCGCGGAGTGTGCCTTCTCGGCATCGATTCGGTGATGTGCCCGATCGAGCAGCGCAAGCTTGCCTGGAGCCGCCTTGCCAACGATTTGGATCACGGCAAACTAGCTGATATTACTCATGAAATCGGCCTCGACCAAGTCATCGGCGCCGGCGCCAAAATCCTCGCCGGCCAGGTCCGCGGTCGAATCGTGGTAAAAATTCTCTAACGGCGTTCAGACTTTACCAACCATGCTGCTCCAATGTTGCCACGGTTCGTATGGTAAGCAGCGGGTAAAGAGGCCTGCATGATCCGGAAAACGGGATACCGGTTTTCCGCGGAGGTCATGTCTAGCAAGGCGGGTGCCCGCGCTCAGTAGGGTGGAGTTGCTGCATGCTTGCGCGTTTGGTGTTGGGGGCCGTCACGGCCACGTCGATGGTGGTGCCGGCGCTGGCCGGGATGATGAATGCCGATGAAGCCCGTAAGTTTGTGAGCGGCAAGGTTTTCGCCTTCACCTGTTTCGACGGCACCCGCGGCGCGGGCCGAGTGCTCGACGATCTCGGGGCGGCCGGATCCATTCAATTCAGCGGCGCGGGGCCGACCCGCCATGTGCGTCTGCCCGGCAACACGCTGCAGATCCGCGGCCAGGCGGTTTGCGCTTCCATCAAGGGTCTTCCGTTCGAGCCGTGCTTCAATCTCGACAAGCGCGATGACCGCTCCTTCCGGGGATCGGTGTCGGGCATGGGCTTCGCCTATTGCGATTTCCGCCACCAGGGCGCGCAGCAGATGCTGATGGCCCGCTCGGTGGCGCGGCCGCGTTCGCTGCATGCGCCGGCGCAGACCCGCTCGGCCGACGCCTCGCGCACGGAGGTCTCGGCTCGAGTCGAGACGCCGGCGGTTGAAGCCGCGAAGCTCGAGCCGGTGAAGGCGGAGCCGGCGAAGGCCGAAAGCGCGCCGGAGCTGCGCCGTTCCACCGAGTGATATCAGGCGAAATGAAGCCCAAAGTTGGGAAAGTGTGCCCGTAGTCATACGGGCTGGCGTTTTCACGTCTTGGTAGCGAGTCTAGCCCACCGTGACGGCCAATGACGGCCTGGGGGCGGCTCATACGTGAGATCAACTATGCCGCTGTATTTTTTCCGGATCAGCAACGGGCACTACGCTGGCGCATCCGACCAGGGCTCCGAATTCGAAAGCCGCGAAGCCGCCTGGGCCGAGATGACCAAGGTGTCCGGCAACCTGCTCGGCAGCATTTCGCGCAGCATGAAGCAGAATGCCGAATGGCAGATGGAAATGCTGGACGAATCCAAGAAGCCGGTGTTCAGGATCCGCCTCGTGGCGGAATCCGTCACCTAGGAGCGTTTTCGAGCGAAGTGGATACCGGTTCGCATAGCAATCAAGTTTGCGCAGATTGCGTAGACTTATCTGCGATAGAAAACGCGTCGAAACAAGAGTCTAGAGCTTTGGTTCTGATTCAATCAGAACCAAAGCTCTAGTTTTCGATCGGCAAGTTCCTCCGTTCGGTGCGCGGTCCGACCGATCAACTCCCTGTCGGCACCGCGGGCGCCGTAGCCGCCCGCCTGCGGAACAGGATCCGCTGATACAGCCAGCCGATCGCCACCAGCACCAGGCCCAGGCACATAAAGGACAGCGCACGGTAGACCCCGGTCAACGTCGACATGTCGATCAGGAACGCTTTCAGGATCGTCAGCGCGATCACGACCGCTGACGCCAGCCGCGCGCGTTGCGAGTTGAAGAGGATGCCAACCCCGAGCATGACGACGCCGAACGCCAGATAGGCGATCGAGTAGGTGTATTGCTCGGCGCCAGTGGTCGGACCGATGGCCATGACCGGACCGTGATAGATCCTGCGGATTTCAAACGTCACATAGGCCAGCGCCAGAATTAGCGCGCCTGCCGCGATCGTGTTGGCGTATTCGACCGGACGCCGCCCCGCCACCGCATAGGACAACAGCAGCGCCAGCACCGCGGGCAGGGCATAGCCGAGCAGCAGCAGGTTGATGACGACGCCGCCGACATCGATCATCGACCATAGCATCGGGTTCTCCAGCACCAGCAGCCCGAACACGGAAGCCAGGCCTGCAAAGGCGGTGAGCAGGATTGCGCCGGCATTGTGAACGACACTTCCGGTGCGGAGGCGCAGCCGCTCCAGCCCGATCGCCATCGCCAGCGCGACACAGACCTGCAGCGCTACTTCGGCGAGGCCCGCGCTCGGGCGATAGACGTCGCCATTATTGACGGCATGGCGGATTTCCATGAACGCCAGCAGCACCGTGAACAGGATGGCGGCGGATTCCACGATGCGCAGCGGTGCATCGTCGCCGCCGCGGCGCAGGAAGATGCTGCCGGCCCAGAACGACAGCGCCGGAATGCCGTAACCCCACAGCAGCCAGTTGAAGATCGGCGTGGTGCCGACGGCGTGGCCGACGATGCGCGGCTCGTAGCCGATCCGCAGCACCACGATGGCGGCGAGGATCGCGGCCAGCGAACGCAGGAACGGGATCGGGCGCTGCATCGAGATCCAGGCGGTGCCTGCCGACATCAGCGCCAGCGCGATCGTGAGCCAGCCTTTTTCCAGCGCGAATGTCAGCGCCAGCGCCAGTGCTGCGAGCGCGCCGGTGGCAAACAGCGCGATCGAGGCCTGCAGGCCCGGACGGTCCTCGCGCTTGGTCAGGACCTCGGTCGCCGCAGCATAGGCGGCGGCAAGGATTACCGCGAGGATCGCGAACGGGATCGAGCGGTCGAGATTCGCGATCCGGGCATAGAGCGCGACCAGCAGTGCGAGCGGCGTGAACACGGCCGTAGCCGACCAGACCACCGGGATGACGGCGCTGGCCGAGCGGCCCTGCGCCAGGAATCCCGCGACACCAAATCCGGCGGCGAAGATCGCAGCCGAGATCAGGTGCAGCGAAACAGAACCATCCGTGGCGCTCGGCCCGATGCCCGCGATCGGCCCGCCGGGCAGCACCAGCATGTCAGGGTTGGCGCGGATCGCCCATTCGGCGAACACGATGAAGACGAGACCGGCGGCGGCTCCGACCGCGCCGACCGCGGCCTCGGTGCGCCAGGCCACAAACAGGCTGCCGGCGACCAGCAGGCCGAACGCGACCATCGCGACGTCGGCATGAGAACTGTTCAGCACGATCAGGGTCGCGCCGAGCAGATACGCCGCGAGCGAGCCGGACGAAATCGGCTCGATCTCGCCTTCTTGCGCTGAAGGCCCGAACATGAAGCCGCACACGACAAGCAATGCGGCGAGGATGAAACCGGCGATCACATGGAACACATGCGGCGCGACCATCGACGGTCCGCATTGCAGGCAGGGGAGCGTCCAGAGCACCGCGAACACGATGGTGGTGACCGCAAGCCAGCGCCACATCCGCACCCGCGCCAGACCGAGGGCGGCCGCGGTGACGATCGCGAGATAGACATAGAGCGCCCAGAAGTCCGGCTTGCCGGAGGAGACCAGGACCGGGGTGACGAAGGCGGCGGCGATGCCGAGCCCGGCCAGTGCCGGCCCGTGCAGCAGTGCCGCAGCCAGCGTGCCCATCGCCACCAGCCCAAGCAGGATGAACGCGGTGGCGGGCACCAGGAAGCCGTACAGCGCATAGGCTGCGTAGACGGTCGCAAAGGCCACGGCCGTGCCGGCGGCGGTCAGGATCGCGGGGATGTTGGCGATCGGCGTCGCTTCGATCGTGGAGATGCTCTCCTTGCGGCGGGTCCATTCGCCGGCAGCGAGCAGCGCCAGCGCGAACAGGCCGCCGAGCAGCACACGCACTCCGGGGCCGAGCAGGCCGGCCTCGATCGAATAGCGCACCATGAAGAAGCCGCCGAGCGCCAGCGTCAGGCCGCCGATCCACACCACCCAGCGGGTGCCGAGTGTTTCCTCGAAACCGCGATCGGGTTGCGGCAAGGGCGGCGGCGCGGCGGGCGGGCCTTCAGCCGTTTCCGCTGTCGTTTCGGTCGGCGCTTCGGTTTGCGGCCCCGCGGCAGGAGGGGTCCATTCAGCCTCGGGCGCGATCGGCGGCGGTTCGGCCACGACGCCGGGAGAGGCGGGCGCGGTGCCTTGCTCGAACATCTGGGGAAGCGGTGGCGGAACGGCCCTGGCGAGCGCTGCCGCCGCTTCCATCCTGTCCAGCCGCCTTCGCAACTCCCCGATCTCGTTCATCGCTTTGACGGCAATGATAACGGCGACAATGGCGAACAGGAACGGAAGAATTACAAACTCGTCGAGCATCAGGCCTCCAGGCGGGCACGCAGAAACGTTAACCGCCTCTATGCGGCCCGTCGCAATGCTGTGAGTGCAGTTTTGCCCGGAAAAAGTTCAAACCGCCCCCTAGGTGGCGGCATTTTAGCACGTTATCCGAAGAAGATTATTCGAGATCCACGCGGAAGGGGCGGCCCTCGACGGTCATGCTGCCCGGGCCCATCTCATCGAGCGCCCTCAGCATCCGCCCCTCGCGCCCCAGCGCCTTGTCGGCGAGGCTGACGATCAGCCGGTTGGGCTGGGCGATCGGCGAGGCGGCGCGGATCTGCCGGGCGATCGAAATCTCGTCGCGGTGCGGATTGAGCATGCAGGCGGCGGCAAAGGCGCTGGCGGTCGATCGGCTGATGCCGGCATAGCAATGCACCACCATCGGCGCGCTGCGATCCCAGCCGCGCACGAAGTTCAGCACCTTCTCGATATGGGCGTCCGACGGCGCCAGAAAGCCGTCCATCACCTCGGTGATGTCGTCCATCGACACGCGCAAATGGTTGGCCTCGAGCACCGATTCCGGCCGCTGCACCTGATCGACATTGGCCATCACGGTGAGGATATGGCTGGCGCCGGTGGCCTTGACGGTTTCGGGAAGGGCGGCGAGCGAGCAGACGTGAAGCATGGCGATCCTCTTGGGGAGGTGTCCATTGCGGACCGTCCCTGGGGAGTCGCCATTATAGGCCCGGGTGGGGACCGGTCAAAGCGGGTTCCGCCGGGCGTTTTGACTTCAGAGCCGCGAAATCATCCGAAGTTGCCCGTTGAACTCTTTGTTCTGCAACGCTGCGATGCGGCAAGGCGCAAGGAGAGGCAATTTCACTCACCCATCAACCGATCGCTCTACCGGAGAACCAAATCGATCAAGCAGCGTTGAGAAAGGCACTTGCTGGGTGTCAACCGGACGCAACGGAGAATGATGGACGTGGGCATTTTTCCGGTTTCTGCCTGCGACACCAACGCATCGGTACGCGCTGACATCTAACCCGTTCCCGGCGAGTGCGCTTTTCATCAGGACAAAAAGCGCTTCCCTCACCGGAGCGAACCAGCTCGACAGCCCATCGGCTGCTAGTGCCAACTGCCGATGAGCCCGAGCTCCTTTCGAACCGTGGCCGCGGAATTGCCGACCTTCTCCACCGCCTTCTGAAGCTCCTCTTCGGATACGCGAAGCGCCTTGGCCCAGTATTTGACCTCACGCGGATCGCGCATGTTGATCTTGGACCGGTCGGGTCGTTCTTTTTTCGTAAGACCGCTCATAGCCATCCTCCACGGAAGAAACGGCGCTATCGATACTCGGTTCCGCTTGATGCGAACTATGCCGTGGGAGGGCCTCCACGGTGCAACAGCACCGCTGTCGTCCCGGCCTTGAGCCGGGACCCATAATCACAGCAAGAAGTTTTGCGGAAGGTCTTTGCTACAGAGCTTCTATTGAAAGATCACGCGGTATGGGTCCCCCGATGCGCAATTGCGCATCTGAGCTCAAGGCCGGGACGACGCGTTGATGGAGTTCGGAACGCAACGCCTACGATGCCACCGCGCCAAACCGCGCCAGAAACTGCTTCTCGGCCTTGGCTGCGGTCCATGGTGTCAGATATTCGCGCACAGTTGGTTCGGGCAGGCCGGGATCCTTGCCGAACAGACGCTTGGCTTCGGCCTCCGCAAAGCCTGCCAGATGGGTGGCTTCGAGATAGGCCGCGCCGCGGTCGGCGGCCTTGATCGCCTGGGTGATGGCATCCGCCAGTACCGGCGGCAGGCCGAAGCGGATATGGATCGCCGCCAGCAGGCGCTTCTCCACCACCTTGTAGTCGCCGCCGATCACGGCCTTGAACGGCGAGATCATGTCGCCGATGACATATTCAGGTGCGTCGTGCAGCAATGCGGCGAGCCGGAATTTGATATCGACGCGCGGCATCTGCTGGCGCAATACGGCCTCGACCAGGAGCGTGTGCTGCGCCACCGAAAAGATATGCGCGCCGCTGGTCTGGCCGTTCCAGCGTGCGACACGCGCGAGGCCATGGGCGATATCGGCGACCTCGATATCGAGCGGCGAGGGGTCGAGCAGATCGAGCCGCCGTCCCGACAGCATGCGCTGCCAGGCCCGGGTCGAGACATCGGACGATTTGCCGGATGTTCTTCTTGACGTCATTTGACCTTGAGGCGGGGCTTGCGATGTTGGCCGCTGCAGGTCTCGTGGCAGAAGCACGTGACCAGATGGTCGTTGACCATGCCGGTGGCCTGCATGAAGGCGTAGACGATGGTCGGGCCAACGAACTTGAATCCGCGCGCGCCGAGCTCCTTGGAAATCTTGATCGACAGCGGCGTCGATGCCGGCACGCTGGCGGTGGTCTTGAACTGGTTCACCTTCGGCTTGCCGTCGACGAAGTCCCACAAAAACTTCGAGAAGCCCGCGCCTTCTTCCATGATCTTGAGATAGCCCTTGGCGCTGTTGACGGCGCCTTCGATCTTGGCGCGGTTGCGAACGATGCCGGCATCGTTCATCAGCGTGTGGACTTTCTTCTCGTTGTAGCGCGCGATCTTCTCCGGCTGGAAATCGTCGAACGCTTTGCGAAAGTTCTCGCGCTTGCGCAGGATCGTGATCCAGGAAAGGCCGGCCTGAAAGCCGTCGAGGATCAGCTTTTCATACAGCGCGCGGTCGTCATACTCAGGTACGCCCCATTCGGTGTCGTGATAGGCCATGTAGAACGGATCTTCGCCCGGCCACGGGCAGCGGGTCTTGCCGTCGGCGTGCAGGCGTGCGGAGCGGCTCATAGGATTTTGCTCATGCGACGGTCTGCTTCGGCGGTGTGCGCACGTCGTTCGGATCGGTGAGGCGGATCGCAAGCCCGCCGGCCGACAACGCTAGGCCGGCGTCGAGCGCGTCGGCGACGCGGTCGGTCCGCAGCAGCGCGATGCCGTGGCCGCCGGCGGTCGACCCCATGGTGCCGACCGGCTTGTCGCCGGCGACAACGGGGATGCCGGCCTCGGGCGAGAAATCTTCCAGCGTGACCCGAACCGCGCGGGTGCGCGCGGTGCCGCGATGCTGCATCCGCGATACCACTTCCTGCCCGACGTAACAGCCCTTGTCGAAATCGATGCCGTGCAGGCGGTCCATATTGGTTTCGTGCGGAAACGCGTCGCTGTACATGAAATCGAGCCCGCCGCGCGGCACGCCCGCGGCGACGCGGCGGACCTCATAGGCGGCTTCATCGACAAGCTCTGCACCGATCAAATCGGCGACCTTCTGCTTGAGCTCTTCGGGAACCAGGATGCGCCAGCCGAGCGTTTCGTTGCGCGGGTCGGTAAACGAAAGATCGGGCTTCATGTCAGGCTCGCCGTCCCACACAGCGAGCACGCCGAGGCTGTCGGAGAGGTTTTCCACCGCGACCTTGGCACGCAGCTTGTAGAAACCGAGCTTGTCGGCGAGGCCTTTTGCCAAGGGGCGCGGCACGTCGATCAGGAACCCGCCGCCATGGCCGCTGGGAGCCTCCGTGATCAGGAAATCGGCGGTGATCTTGCCCTGCGGCGTCAGCAGCGCGCCGAACCGGCCAAGGCCCGGCCGCAGCAGCGTGACGTCGGTCGTGACAAGGCCATTGAGGAAATTGCGGGCGTCCTCGCCTGAGACCTTGATTACGCCCCGGTCGGTAAGAAACGCTGCTTTCATGCGCTGAAAAGGCCTATTTTGGAGGTTCTTCTCGAACTTCTAGTTCAAGTACTCGTTCAAGTTCCTGGGGAAACACAGGTGGCGGATATCACATGGGAAGTTAAGGCGCTAAGGTGCCGTCAACAAGCCCGAGAGGCAGCCTAAAACGGGCGTCGAGGACCGATGAATCAGCGATTTGATACCATTCTAAAATCCGGCACCGTGGTCAATCAGGACGGCGAGGCCATCCGCGACATCGGCATTTCCAATGGCCGGATCGCCGCGATCGGCGGGCTCGGGCAGGCGTCCGCCGCCGAGACGATCGACTGCAAGGGCCTGCACATCCTGCCCGGTGTGATCGACACCCAGGTGCATTTCCGCGAGCCGGGCCTGACCCAGAAGGAAGATCTGGAAACAGGATCGCGCAGCGCCGTGATGGGCGGGGTTACCGCGGTGTTCGAAATGCCGAACACAGATCCCCTGACCGTCACCGAGGCGACCTTCAGCGACAAGATCAAGCGCGCCCATCATCGCATGCATTGCGACTTTGCGTTTTTCATCGGCGGCACCCGCGACAATGTCGCCGATCTGCCGGAACTGGAACGCGCGCCGGGCTGCGCCGGCGTCAAGGTGTTCATCGGCTCGTCGACCGGCGCGCTGCTGGTCGAGGACGACGAAAGCCTGCGGCGGATCTTTGCGGTCATCAAGCGCCGCGCCGCCTTCCATGCCGAGGACGAATACCGCCTCAACGAGCGCAAGTCGCTGCGCGTCGAAGGCGATCCGCGTTCGCATCCGGTGTGGCGCGACGAGACCGCGGCGCTGATGGCGACGCAGCGCCTGGTGAATATTGCCCGCGAGAGCGGCAAGCGCATTCACGTGCTGCATATCTCGACCAAGCAGGAGATCGACTATCTGCGCGACCACAAGGACGTCGCGTCCTGCGAGGCGACGCCGCACCATCTCACATTGGTGGCGCCCGAATGCTACGAGCGGCTCGGCACCCACGCCCAGATGAACCCGCCGGTGCGCTCGGCCGATCACCGCGACCGCATCTGGTACGGCATCGAGCAGGGCATCATCGACGTGCTCGGCTCCGACCACGCGCCGCATACGCTGGAGGAGAAGGCAAAAACCTATCCGGCCTCGCCCTCGGGCATGACGGGGGTGCAGACGCTGGTGCCTGTCATGCTCGACCACGTCAACGCCGGGCGGCTGTCGCTGGCGCGCTTCGTCGATCTGTCCAGCGCCGGTCCGGCGCGGCTCTACAACATCACGACCAAGGGCCGCATCGCCGCCGGCTATGATGCCGACTTCACCGTCGTCGATCTCAAGCGCTCTGAGACCATCACCAACAAATGGGTGGCCTCGAAGGCGGGCTGGACGCCCTATGACGGCATGCGCGTGACCGGCTGGCCCGTCGGCACCTTCGTGCGCGGCAAGCGCGTGATGTGGCAGGGCGAACTGATGACGCCATCGACCGGCGAGCCGGTGCGGTTCCTGGAGACGTTGAGGGTGTAGCCACACTTGTCATCACCCGCGAAGGCGGGTGACCCAGTACGCCGCGGCTTATCGATTCAATCGCTGACGTCTCTGGAATACTGGGTCGCCCGCCTTCGCGGGCGACGACAGCGGAGTGTGTGATGGCTTACTGCCGCGCCAGCGCCAACGAAAACTCGCCATTGCGTACGCGCGCGGGAAGCCCTTCGACGAATTTCGCCACCGCGTCCTCGCCATAGGTCGAGACCAGTTCGGCCAGCGCCGTGAACAGGCTGGCCTGCGCCAGGCAGTCGCCGTCGACGCCATCGTGGCGCGCCTCGGCCCAGGCCTCATGGAGGTAGCTGAGCGCAGCCTGCTTCTGTTCGTGGTCGGGCAGCGGATCGCGGTGAAGCGAATAGGACGCAGGATGGCTCATGAAACTCGACAGACGTTGCGCGCGTTCCCCAGCGGAGCGCATCTGATCGCCAAGCTGTAGCATGCGCCGCAGGGCCTGCTAGGCCACATCTTTAAGAAAGGTTAACGCCGCTCCCGGCATTTGACGGGCTCGCGGGTTCCGCAGAAAAATCCCGGGAAATGCAGTCGAGTATGGCCTGCGGCGTGGCGCAGACATGCCGCGCGCCGGCTCCGATCAGTTCGTCCCTGCTGCCATAGCCGTAGAGCACGCCGATTGCCTGTATGCCGTTGTTCCTGGCGCCGATCATGTCGTGGCTGCGGTCGCCGATCATCAGCGTCTTGGCCGGATCGACCGAAGCAGTCTTCAGCGCGTATTCCAGGAGATCGGACTTGTCGACACGGGTGCCGTCGAGTTCGGAGCCGAACACATGCTCGAAATGATGCCGCAGCCCGAAATGCTCGACGATGCGCGTCGCGAACACATGCGGCTTGCTGGTGGCGACAAACAACCGGTGGCCGGACTGGCGGAGCTTCGTCAGCACTTCGCTGATCCCGTCATACGCGCCGTTCTCGAACAGCCCGACGTCGGAAAACCGCTCGCGGTACAGCGACACGGCGCGGTCGGCGGAATCTTCCGCGCCCAGCAGTCTGACAAAACTGGCGCGCAGCGGCGGGCCGATGCACCAGGTCAGTTCGTCCTCGGTCGGGACGCTGTGATGGTCGAGCTTTTGCAGCGCATACTGGATCGAACGGGTGATCCGGGTTTTGGATCGGTCAGCGTGCCGTCGAGATCGAAATAGATTGCGTCGAGGGGCAGGTCAGTTCGCATAGCGGGCAGTCAGGTCGCGCGAGATTTTCGAGCCTTCCTCGATGTAGCGGCGGATCGCGATCGAGGCGGCGGGCGTGCAGGTACGATAGGTCTGCTGAAAGCCGTTATAGCCGCGGTTGAAGCCGGCGATCATGCGCGCGCGGCGTTCGCCCGAAGGCGTTTCGGCGTCGACCAGCGCCTGCATTTCGTTGCGCCATTTCGCGCCTTCATTGTTGCCGCAGATGCCACGCAAATAGTGCAGCGTGCCGAGGATTTCGGCCAGCCGCTGCAAATCGCGGTCGAACGGCGCGGCGCCATCCTGGGCCCGCGCGGGCGCCAGCTGGCAGGCCGAGATGAGGATGAGGACGGCGAAAAAGTGCTTGCGCATTTGGGGGTCCAGAACCCGCCCGATATGCCCCCTCAATGCGCCGGTGGCAAGGCGGGGAACATAGCGTTTTCGAGCGAAGTGGGTGCCGGTTCGCGTCAAAAAAAACGCGTCGAAACAAGGAGCCGAGACAATTCGGGCCTAAATGAGCTTCCGTGCCGCTGCGATGACCTCCAGGAGGCCGCCGGTGACCTTGAGATCGCCGAGCGCATCGGGGTCGAACCATCCAAAGTCATCGTGCTCGTCGTTCAGGACCGGCTCCCGGGCGGTCCAGCGTGCCGCGAATGACATGATCAAATAATGCCCGCCGCCGCCGGTTCCCGGCAGCACTTCGCGCCAGCCGGCCAACTCCAAAATCTCGATTCGCAAGCCCGTTTCCTCGTCGACCTCGCGATGCAGCGCCGTATGCAGCGATTCGCCGAATTCGACCCGGCCGCCGGGGAACGAATAGAAGCCCTTGCTCGGCGAGCGCGAGCGCCGGACCAGCAGAACCTTGCCGTCGCGAAAGATCGCGCCGCTGACGGCGAGTTGCGGGCGGATGGGTGGCGGGGAGGAGTCCAAGGCTTGATCCGGGAAAGTGGTGGACGGTTTTGGGGCCGGATCATGCCCGATCGATGCGCGGAGGTCTAATGCACTGCCGTCAGGTCAGGCCTTAGTTCGACATGATGGTTTCGACGTCGGCCTCGGTGGCGCCGTTGATGATGCCGCCCGCCTGCGCCACCAGCGGCTTGACCCAGCCGGTGGCCTGCTCGGCGAGCGTGGCACGGGTCTTGTCCTGGCGGGCTTCGCGCATCGCCGAGCCTACCGCGGTCAGGATCGAGGTCATGGTGTTGGCGACCTTGTCGAACTCGGTGCGAATCTTGGGGTCGGCCAATTCGTAGGCCTCGATCGCGAGATCGCGGGCCTTGAAATTGGAAGCCCAGAAGTGCTCGGCGTAGGACAGCGGACTCCAGGTCAGAAAATCCTCGGCGCATTCCGGCATGTCCGGAACCATCTCGAGCAGCATGATGGCTTCGTTGAAATGATTCAGATAGTCGGTGGCCAGCCCGGTGCGGGGATTGATGTTGGCGGCGCGCAGAAGCGCGGCGCGGGCCTCATCGATGGGGCCCGTGCGTGGCGGCGGTGTCGGGCGATCGGGTCGCGCTTCTGTGGCGGCCGGTAAGCTCATCTGTTCCAGTGTTAACAACTGGGGTTAAAAGGGATTAAACGTACCCCCATTCGGGTTAGATTATGTGCGGACGTTTCGTAATTACCTCGCCGCCGGCGGCACTTAGGCAGCTCTTCGGCTACGTTGAGCAGCCCAATTTCCCGCCGCGGTACAATATTGCTCCGACCCAGCCGATTCCGGTGGTGATGCTGGAGAATGGCGGCCGGCATTTCCGGTTGATGCGCTGGGGCCTGGTGCCGGCCTGGGTCAAGGACCCGCGCAAGTTCTCGCTGCTGATCAACGCCCGCTCCGAGACGGTGCGGGAAAAGCCCGCCTTCAAGAACGCCATCAAGCGGCGGCGCTGCCTGATCCCGGCCGACGGCTATTACGAATGGCAGGATTCGAGCGGCCGCAAACGGCCGTTCTTCATTCACCGCCGCGATGGCAGGCCTGTCGGCTTTGCCGCATTGGCCGAGACCTGGATGGGGCCGAATGGCGAGGAGGTCGACAGCGTTGCGATCGTCACCGCGCCGGCCAGCCGCGATCTGGCGGCGCTGCATCACCGCGTCCCCGTGACGATCGCGCCCGATGAATTCGAACGCTGGCTCGACGGTCGGGCCTTCGACGCCGACGACGTCATGGCGTTGTTGACCGGCCCCGCGGAAGGAGAATTCGCCTGGCACGAGATTTCGACGCGGGTCAATCGCGTCGCCAATGACGACGCACAATTGCTGCTGCCGATCACGGAAGAAGAGCGTGCGGCGGAGGCGCCGAAGCCGAAGGCTGTGCGCAAGGCGGCGGCGGTGGCGGAGGAGGATGAAGGGCAGGGGAGTTTGTTCTAACTCCGCATCGTCCCGGCGCAAGGCCGGGACGACAGCTACTCCGGAGCGACAACTCACCTGAAAATATTCAGTGCCGCATATTGCAACAACATAATCGTCTTGGCATCCGCGATGCGGCCATCGGCGATCATCGCGAGTGCCTGATCAATCGACAATTCCAGCACCTCGATGTCCTCGCCCTCGTCGGCGAGGCCGCCGCCGCTGCCGATCCGCATCGAGGCTTCATACTCGGCGACAAAGAAGTGCAGTTTCTCGGTCACCGCGCCCGGGCTCATGAAGGCCTCGAACACTTTCTTGACGTCGTGGAGGCGATAGCCGGTTTCCTCTTCGGCCTCGGCGCGGATTCGTTCCTCAGGCGAAGCATCGTCGAGCATGCCGGCGGCGGCTTCGATCAGGAGGTCGTCATGGCCGTTGACATAGGCCGCCAAACGGAACTGCCGCACCAGCACCACGGTGCGCAAGGCAACATTATACGGCAGCAAGGCCGCGGCGTTGCCGCGATCATAGACTTCGCGGGTTTGCGTCTGCCATTCGCCGTTGCCGCGGCGGTAGTCGAGCGTGATGCTCTTCAACAGGTACCGGGCATGGGAGAGGACACGCTCGTCTTTGATGCGGATGCGGTCGGAGATGGTCATGGCATTCCTTGATCAAGGCGTAGGCGCGCGGCCGTCGAGCCACTTGGCGAAAACGATCGTCTGTGCCTCGGCATAACCGATCGACTGGTAGAATTCGCCGGCCTGGGCGTTTTCGCGCCGGACCATCAATTGCACCTTGGCCATGCCGGCCGCGCGCAGCCAATCTTCAGCCGCGTTCATGATGACGCGGCCATAGCCGCGGCCGCGGCGTTCCGGATCGGTCGCGACGTAATAGACCCAGCCGCGATGGCCGTCATGGCCGGCCATGGCGGTCGCCACAATGGCGCCGCCGTCGCGGCCGATCAGCACGGTCGAATTCGGCCCGCGCCGCGCCAGCGCGATGTCGGATGCCGGATCGTTCCACGGCCGCGTCAGTCCGCACGCCTGCCACAGCGCGACGACGGCGGGAATGTCGGCGTCCGCGATCGGCGCGATGGCGAGTGGCGGAAGCGGCTTTGGCGCTGATGCGTTCACAGAACCTTGCCGGGGTTCATGATGCCGAGTGGATCGAGCATCGCCTTGATGCTCCGCATCAGTTCGATCGCGACCTTGTCTTTGACGTCAGGCAGTTCGTCGCGCTTGAGCACGCCGATGCCGTGCTCGGCGGAAATCGATCCGCCCATCCGCAGCACGATCGCGAACACGACCTCGTTGACCTCGTGCCAGCGCGCCAGGAAGTCCGCAGTGTTGCCGCCGACCGGCTGGCTGACATTGTAATGGATGTTGCCGTCGCCGAGATGGCCGAACGGCACCGGCCGTGAGCCCGGGATCAACTTCACCACCGCCGCGTTGGCCTCTGCAATGAAATCGGGCACGGCGGCGACCGGCACGGAGATGTCGTGCTTGATCGAGCCGCCTTCCGGCTTCTGCGCCGCCGACATCTCGTCGCGCAGCTTCCAGAACGCCGAGCGCTGGCTGAGGTTCGCCGCGATTACCGCGTCATCGACGATACCTTCTTCCATGCCCTTGGCCAGGATCGCTTCCAGCGCGTCGCGGGCATCATCGCGTGAGGACGACAACTCCATCAGCACGTACCAGGGATGCTTGCTCTCGAGGGGATCCCGAATGTCGATGCCGTGACGGATGCTGAAATCCACCGCGATATCGGCTAGCAATTCGAAGCTGGTCAGGCTGCCGGCTGCCTCGTTCTGCGAGATCGAGAGCAGCTTCAGCGCCTGCGCCGGCGATTGCAGGCCGACATAGGCGGTCTCGATCGCACGCGGGTTTGGGAACAGTTTTAGCGTCGCCGCCGTGATGATGCCGAGCGTGCCTTCGGCGCCGATGAAGAGATTGCGCAGATCGTAGCCGGTATTGTCCTTTTTCAGCTTCGACAGCGAGTTCAGGATCCGCCCGTCGGCCAAGACCACTTCCAGGCCGAGCGCCATCTCGCGCGCCACGCCGTAGGCGAGCGCGGCCGTGCCGCCCGCGTTGGTCGAGAGATTGCCGCCGATGGTGCAGCTTCCTTCGGCGCCGAGCGACAGCGGAAACAGCCGGTCGACGTCGCGGGCGCGCTGCTGGGCGACCTGCAGCACCACCCCGGCCTCGCAGGTCATGGTGTTGGAGGCGGCATCGACCTCGCGGATTTTATCGAGCCGCCGCAGCGAGACGACGACCTCGCCATTATGCGGCGTCTGGCCGCCGACCAGCCCGGTATTGCCGCCCTGCGGAACCAGCGCGATTTTATGCGCGGTGGCGAGTTTACAGATTTCGGAGACTTCCGCTGTTGATCCCGGCCGCAACACCAGCGGCGAGCGCCCATGAAACAGATCGCGCTCCTCGGTGACGTAGGGCGCGATATCGGCAGCATCCGTCACCGCATATTTGTCGCCGACGATCGCGCGGAATTTCGCGATCAGTTCGGGCGGAAACTGTGGCGCGGCAGGCTGCACGATATTCATGGTCTGGTCTTTCACTCCCGTCCGATTCACTCCCGCCCGACTGCGGCGCGGCGCAGCCGGTCGTTGATGGCCTCGCCCAGTCCGTCGTTGGGAATGGGCATCACGGCGATGGTTTGCGCAGCCTTGCTGTCGAGCGCGCGAAGAAAGCCGAACAGATTGGCGGCGGCCTCGCTGAGGTCGCCGCGCAGGGACAGATTCATCACCGCGGCGGCGGCGTCAATTCCCGAAACTGCATCGCTGCCGAACGCCAGCAGCGCTTCGCCGGGCTCGATCTGAATTGCACCGAGCCGCACACGTGTTCTCGGAGCATAATGGGACGCCAGCATGCCCGGCGCCAGCGGCTGGGCGCTGTCGCTCTCGGCGTCCGCAGGCGGTTGCTTCAGCGCGCGGCCCAGCACGCGCTCGATGTCGGCGCGCGGCAGGCCGCCCGGCCGCAGCAGCATCGGTTCGTCGAAAATCCCGACAATGGTCGATTCGACGCCGACCGCGACCGCGCCGCCATCGACGATCAGGTCAATCCGCCCCTCCAGGTCGCTTTGCACATGGGCCGCCGTCGTCGGCGAGACGTGCCCGGACAGATTGGCCGACGGCGCCACCACCGGCCGGCCGAACACGCGCAGGATGTCGCGCGCCACCGGGTGCGCCGGGATCCGGATCGCGACGGTCTCGAGTCCCGCCGTGGCGAGCTCGGCGACCGCGCAATGTTCGGTTTTCGGCAGGACCAGCGTCAGCGGCCCCGGCCAGAACGCGCCGGCCAGCCGCAAGGCCGCCGTGTCAAAACGGCCGATTTCGCGCGCCGCGGCGAGATCGTCGACATGGGCGATCAGCGGATTGAAGGCCGGCCGGCCCTTGGCCTGGTATAGCCGGGCGATTGCAGCCGCATTGGTGGCATCCGCTCCCAGCCCATAAACCGTCTCGGTCGGGAAGGCGACCAGCCCGCCTTCACGCAAACAATGCGCGGCAGAGGCCACCGCGGCCTCATTGGCGGGCAAAACCGACGTTTTCAGGCTTGTATTCACAGGGATTAATTCCTCAAATCGGTGCCTTGCGGTGACCGAAACCGGCAGCTATAAGCCGCGTTCTTAGTCGGAGTGTGGCTCAGCCCGGTAGAGCACTGCGTTCGGGACGCAGGGGTCGCAGGTTCGAATCCTGCCACTCCGACCATTTAATCAACGGCTTGCGCGACCCTCTCGCGGCCTCTTATTGACCAAAAATCCCGGTTTTGCACGCAAAATGCACGCAGCATTTTCGGGGCGCACGAGACGGTCTTCATCACGCGCGCGATGGTGCAGGAGAAGGTCGTCAGGAGCCCATTGAGCCCGGGCACTCGCGCGACGTTCTCCGAGCGTATGGCGAATCAACGTTGCATTGATGCGGTCCTCGGGACCGGCGCCCTTCACCAAGATGCGGTCATCATCAATGATGAAGCCGTCATCGAATCCTCCACCCGGTGTTACTTCCTTGACGGCCGCTGTCCAGCGCTGCGCTTGGGCTTTCACAAACGCCGCGAAGGGTTCGGTCGTGTCACCCAGCGGCTCGAAACCGAAGTCCGGGATTTTGGCCTGCACGTCCCTTAAGCGAAGCGTACGATGCGGCCGATCTCGATCGCGAGCTTATCGATGATGCATCGGTGCCTGACACGCTGATGGGCCGTTGTTGCCGGCCGATCGCCGTGATGAATTCGAAACAGGGAGATGAAAATGCAGGAACCGGAAAGACGCGAAATCGGCCGCATCTATTTTCCTTCATCTCCCAGCGAGTTCATAACTGCATTCGCTCATTTCCATCGGGCCGAGATTGCCCGCATGGCCGGATGGCGAGATCGCATCGACCGGACCACCAATTGGGCCATTACGCTGGTCGCCGCGATGCTCTCGGTCTCGCTTTCGACGTCGAATGCGCACCACCGCGTGCTGATGTTTGCGATGGTGTTGGCATTCTTCCTGCTGATGATTGAGTCGCGGCGCTATCGCTTCTTCGACGTCTATCGGTCTCGCGTGCGCCGGCTGGAGCGCAATTACTACGCCAAACTGTTTGATCCCGGCGTGAAAGCGGAGGAGGACTGGCAGCGCATCATGGCTGCCGATCTCCTCGCGCCGACATTCGCGATGTCGATGGCAGAGGCCGTGTCGCGAAGGTTGCGACGCAACTACATCTGGATATTCCTGATCCTGCTCGGCGCATGGGCGCTCAAAGTGACCTTTCCCTCCTTCAGCGGCGAGGTCCCACCGGCTCTCACCTTCCACGATTGGGTCAGGAATGCCGGCGTGGGTCCGGTTTCCGGCTGGATCATATCGGCGGTCATGGTGGCTTTTTACGGCTGGATCGTCATCGCTGCATTGAGGACTGGTGGCCGCCAGGGCGAACTCGCGCATGGCGATGCTCACGTGTGAGGCGTGCAGGCATGTCTTTCGATCCTGGAGGTGGGGCTGCAAGCAACGAAGATGTCAGCAGATTTTTTCTGCACGACCTTCACGCAGCGACGGGATCGAATGGTGTTCGCCGTGGTGTGATTGAATCATCGCGATCCATGGCGGGCGTTCGATCCCCGGCCTTTTGCTTGCGGAGGTTCGAGAACGACCTGCTTCAGATCGCTGCCGCCGCTCACCACGACGATGACGAAATTGAGTTTGCCATTGTCGTCCATCAGGCTTCCGCCAATGGCTCGTCCCGACGCTACCTGTTCCGCGATGATGACGGCGTCCGACAGCTCTTGCCGGATGGTCCGCAATGCCATGACGTTGTTCCGGTCGTCCGGATTGAGGTCCTTCAAATGCGACACTGTTTCCGCGCCGATCGTGTCGCCGGTTTTTGCATCGATCGCATGTTCCCAGAGACGGTTATCCTGGACCGTCTTGACACGATAAACCGGGGAGCCCGAGGCGCCATCGAAGCTGATATCCGCGGTTCTCGAACCGGCGTGCCGCTTTTCAGCGATTCCCATCGCCTGGCGCAGCGATAGCTGTGCCGCACGGAATGCCTCGAGCTCGCGGTTCACCGCCTCCTGGTGAATGCGCTCGCCCTCCGCGCCTTCCTCCTGAGCGGCCTGCGTGGCCGATAACGGGGGTATCGCATATGGCGGAACAAGCGCGAGGAGGGAGAGAAGGATGACCGCAAATCGTTGCTTGTTTGACATCGGCTGCTTTCGTTGTTCGCACGTGCAGGGGGTAAAAGTCGGGGCTGACATCAATTGCCGCTGGCGAGTTGCCGCCTGATTGATACGCCGGACATCGGCGCAGGTTCCAATTCGTCGGGCGGCGGGGAGACCGACCAGAGACGGTTGCCGCGCGCCCTGTCGTAACCGTACTGGAACAGCGCGCGCATATAGGCGGTGTCGAAGCCGGAGGTCGGCGAAGCCGGCTGATCGCCCTCGATGTAAGTCAGGTTGAATCCGAACTTGTTGCGGCGGGCGAAGATATAGGTGCTGTACAGAATCGAGCGGGTCTGGATTTTTGTCATCGTCGACGACGACCGCGCGGCGATTTCGACGGTCGCATTGCGAACCAGCTTGAATTCACGCTCTACCTTGTTGTTGATCAGGATGTAGAGCTGCAGATTGTCCAGCTTGCCCGGCTTGGCATCGTGCAGCAGGTAGGCCTCCGGCAGCGTCAGGACAGGCGCGGTCACGCCGCCGTCGACATGCATCTCCTCGAAACGCTTGCCGTTGGCTTCCGCGGTGACCAGCATCGGCGGAAACACCACGGGCAGGCTGGCCGATGCGGCGACGACGTCCCGGAACAGGTTCAGCGCCGCGGGCGTGGGGAGCGAGGCGATGCGCCCCATGTCCCAGATCGCGGTGCGCTGCGAATCGAGATTGGTCGTGACGACGAGCAGCCGCCGGCCCTTGGCATGTTCGGCTGCGACCGCCGCGACGAAATCGGCATCGATATATTTGGCCACCAGTTCGCGCAGCCGGGCGTTGCCGAACAGGCCCGCCCCGAAGATGGCATTGAACGGGTTCGGTGCGTCGAGAAGGCTCTCGGCGATGCCGCTGGTGTAGAGCTCACGCAAGGTCGCGTCATAGCCGGGACCGAGGAACGCGAATGGGGCGATGAGCGCGCCGGTGCTGACACCAGACACGATCGAGAACGCGGGACGCCTGCCGGTGTCGGTCCAGCCGATCAGCACACCGGCGCCATAGGCGCCGTCGGCCCCGCCACCGGATAACGCAAGATAGGTGCGCGGTCCGCGCAGCACGGCTGGTGCGGGATATTGCCGGAATGTGGCGGCGGGCTCGTCGGCGTAGCGGCGCAGATCCGTCAGATCGAGCACGCGCGCGGAGGATGCCTCCGCAACGCTGTGCGGCGTCCTCGGCAGCGACGAACATCCGGCGGTGATAAGGCTGAGCGCTGAAACCATGGCCAAGGCTACGGATGTCCGAAGACCGATGCAGTTCATGACATTTCCGGATTGGAAGGGAGCGCTCAGGGGCAACCCGCGGGCATCGCGGGCCGCTTCGCCATTGGGGCCATCAGGATGCGGCGACGATTCGCTCCGTCAGGCGCCCGCGATTGCTGGACCGCCGCGGCTCCCGCCTGGACCGGACTCCCTTGTACGCATCCGGCCGCATCGCCGGAGACAGGGCCACTTTGACGCCATAAGACACATCCAAGCCAATCAAGTGAGTAATCACTTACTAAAGTTGACTGGCTCAGAAGTCAATAGTGGGTCAAGCTTGCGGTATTAAATTACCTTGTTTGATGAAAGGATCCAGCCTCTGCGCACGGCAGCAGACGGCAAATAGGGTAGGGTCTGGGAGTGACGAAGCATATCACCGACCGCGCAAGGATGGCCCGTCACTGGCTGATCCTTGCAGACGATCTGACCGGAGCCGCCGACTGCGCCATTGCCTTCGGCAGGATGGGGCGTGAGGCGGTCGTGACGTGGGGCGACGCCACAAAGCCGTCGCATCGCCAAGCAGCTGTTTGGGCCCATGACGTCGCAAGCCGCGGTCTTTCGTCCGAGGCCGCTGCGGCGCGCCATCTCGGCGTGCTGGCACGCTTGCCGATGTCCGAACGCGCGCTGTTCAAGAAAATCGATTCAACGTTGCGGGGACAGCCCGCGGCGGAACTGGCCGCGACGCTTGCCCATCTGAAGTCAGGGGCCGAGCGGATATTTGCCGTGCTGGCACCAGCCTTTCCGGCGACCGGCCGTACCACCGTCGATGGCCGAGTCCTCGTTCACGGCGCGGCCTTGGAAGAAACCGAGCTCTGGCGGCGCGATCACACCTATCCGAATGCCGATCTCGACGACGTTCTCGCTACCGCCGGGATTTGCGGCGAGAAGGTCACGCTTGCCGCTGTGCGTGGGGGCGATCTGCGAGCCAGGTTCGCAACGATGGCGGATCGGTCGGCCACCGTGGTTGCCATCTGTGACGCCGAGACCGAGAACGATCTGGCCCTGATCGCGGAGGCGGGGCTGCATGCATCGCCCGCGAGCGTCTTCATCGGCAGCGCGGGTCTTGCGCATGCGCTGGCGAATCTGGAGGGTCGTGGCGACAGCGAAGCGCTGCGTATTCCCGCCGGCAAGTTCGGAACGCTCACTGTCGTCGGTTCGCTCGCCGGTGCCTCCCGTATCGCGGCGCGCCGCTTGAGAGAGACGGGAACGGCCGCATATTTTCCGGTCGAGCCGAAAGCCCTGGCTGGAAATGATGTCGATCGCGCGGAACTTGCTTCCGGAGTGATGGCGCGTCTTGCTAATGGTGGCGATGCTCTCGTCGAGATATCGCTGAACGATTCTCCAAACATGTCGGCAGGGCCGCTTCTGGCCCACAATCTCGCGACAGCGCTGCAAGTCGCCGCGCCCGTGATCGGTGCGATTGCGGTAACGGGCGGCGAAACCGCGGCAGCGCTCTTGTCGGGCCTTGGTGTCAACGCTATCCGTCTTGCCGACGAGATTGAGCCCGGCGTGTCGCTCGGCCTCACGCTGGGCTCGCTGTCCGTTCCTGTCGTCACCAAGGCGGGCGCATTCGGCGACGCGGATAGTCTTGTACGCATCAACGAGCGCCTTCACGCCGTTCGAACCAGAGGAAGTTTTGCATGAGCCGCCCGACGATTGCGATCACGATGGGCGATCCCGCCGGCATCGGCCCCGAAGTGATCATGAAGGCGCTGGCCCAGGAGGCGACGCGGGCGATCTGCAATCCGCTCGTGATCGGCGACGCCAACCGGCTGCGCAAGGCAGGCCGGCTTGTCGGCGCGTCGGTTGCGGTCGATGCACTCGGCGATGCCAAGCAGGCGGACTTTGCCGCAAGCGCCGTGCAATGCCTGGACCTGAAATTGGTGCCGGACGATTTGCCGTTCGGCCAGGTGTCGGCAGCAGCAGGCGAGGTCGCCTATCGCTGCATCGAAAAGGCCGTCGAGGTGGTGCAGGCAGGCGACGCGCAGGCGATCTGCACCGCGCCGCTATCGAAAGAAGCTCTTCACGCAGCCGGCCACAAGTTTCCGGGCCACACCGAATTGCTGGCGCATCTCACCGGAACGCCCGAAGTCTCGATGATGCTGGTGTCATCGAAGCTCCGCGTCATCCACGTCACCACGCATATCGGTCTTCTCGACGCGATCGAGAAGATCGAGCCCGGCCTCGTCGAACGCGTGATCTCGCGCGGACACGGCGTACTGGTACGCGCCGGTATCGCTAATCCAAGAATTGGTGTTTGTGCGATCAATCCGCATGCCGGCGAAAACGGGTTGTTCGGTCGTGGCGAGGAAGCGGCGAAGATCGCGCCCGCGATTGATGCCTGCCAGCGCCGTGGCTGGGATGTGCGCGGCCCGCTGCCGGCGGACACACTGTTCTTCCTGGCCGGCCGCGGCGACTACGACATGGTTGTTGCCATGTACCACGATCAGGGTCACGGCCCCATCAAGGTACTTGGACTGGAAGCGGGCGTTAACATCACGGTCGGCTTGCCCGTGATCCGGACCTCGGTCGATCACGGCACGGCTTTCGACATTGCGGGCAAGGGTATCGCGGATGAGCGCAGCCTGATCGAGGCGCTGCGGCAGGCGGCCGATCTGGCGCCGGACGCGGATCTCCGCGATCGTGTGTGACTAAGTATGGGTGATTAAACCGGCGTTCCCGATCGCGCAGGCAAATTGCGGCGGCCTCCATTGACGTTGTCGAGCGGGAACACATATCCCGCACCATCGATCCACGTTACCGCTCAGGAGTAAGTATGGACGCGCCGTCGAATATCGATCCCGTCACAGCGCAATCCGGCGGTGACGTCGTGCACTGGCTGACCAACGGCACGCGCGATCAGCGCTTCATCGACAATATTTTCGCCGAAATGTGCATCCGGCTTCAGCAAGCGGACATTCCCGTCAAGCGGGCGTCGCTTCATATCCTGATCCACCATCCGCAATGGCTTGGCGCCCGGATCATGTGGGAAGACGGGATGCGCGAGGCCGAGATTGCGCGGGTTGATTACGATGTCCAGGAGCGTTCCGAATATATCGGCAGTCCCGCCAACGAAATCCATGACGGTGTCACCGAGGTGCGCGAGAATCTCGAGCGTGATCCTGCGCTCGGCCGCAAGCACGCCGTCTATGACGAGATGCGGGCGAAAGGCTTGAGCGACTATGTGGCGTGGCCGCTGTATCATACGCTCGGCAAGCGGCACATCGTGACCTTCGCAACCGACCGACCAGGCGGTTTCGACGCTGCGCATATCGCAGGCCTGTTGAAACTGTTGCCGGTGCTGGCCCTGGTTAGTGAAATCCGGGTCAAGAACCGGCTGGCGCGTACGCTGCTGGAAACCTATGTCGGATCGCACGCCGGCGAACTGATTCTGGCGGGCGCCACCAGGCGCGGAACCGGGACGACGGTTCGCGCCGCCATCATGATCTGCGACTTACGTGATTTCACCCGGATCTCCGACAACTGGCCGCGCGATGACGTCATTGATCTCCTGAACGGCTATTTCGACGCGATGTCGGAGCCGATCGCGCGGCATGGCGGCGAAATACTGAAATTCATCGGCGACGGTCTGCTCGCCATTTTTCCGCTCAGCCAGCCTTCGGCCTGCGCAAATCTGCTGCATGCCGTGACTGAGGCCCGTCAGGCCATGACGGCGCTGAACGAAAAGAACAGCGAAACCGGCCGTGCGCCGCTGAACTACGGCATCGGCGTTCACGTCGGCGACGTCATGTACGGCAATATCGGGTCGCGCAGCCGGCTCGACTTCACGGTTATCGGTCCGGCGGTCAACATGGCGTCGCGCCTCGAAGCCCTCACCAAGCAATTGGGGAAAACGGTGCTGCTGTCCCGCGCGTTCGCAGACTTCGTCGAGAGCGATTTCGATCTCGAACGCGTCGGCGAACATCCGGTGCGCGGCTTCAACGACCCAATCGAGCTGTACGCGTATCACGGCTGAATGCCGATCCATGTCCGTGCGATCGTCTCCAGTCGCTTGACACAAGGCATCGATGTTCTCATTATGTTCTTTTATCGGGAACATCGTCGAAACGTCATGGGCGAACGGTCGGATGGCAACGACAGCCACCATCCTCCATGCGGACCTGGATGCGTTCTATGCCTCGGTAGAGCAGCTGCTTGATCCTTCGCTGCGCGGCAAACCCATTGCCGTCGGTGGCGGGGTTGTGCTTGCCGCGTCTTACGAAGCCAAGGCCTTCGGGGTCCGCGGCGGCATGCCGGGACGGCAAGCGTGCGAACTCTGTCCGCAGCTCATTTTTGTCGGCGGACATTTCGGGGAATACCAGCGGCTGGGCGATGCCGCCATCAAGGTGATTGGCGATTTCACGCCCCTCGTCGAACGGATCTCCATTGACGAGGCCTTTGCCGATGTCGCGGGCTGCACCCATCTGTTCGGTCCGCCTGCCGAAATCGCGATGGCCATCCGCCAACGCGTGCGCGCCGAGCTTGGCCTTCCGATCTCGGTCGGTGTCGCGCGCACCAAGCATCTGGCGAAAATTGCTTCGCAAGTGGCCAAACCCGACGGGCTCGTCGTTGTCGATCCCGACACGGAGCTCGGATTTCTTCACCACCTGCCGGTTGAGCTGATGTGGGGCGTCGGTCCGGCGACGCGGGCACGGCTGGCCGAAATCGGCGTGCTCACGATCGGGCAACTGGCAACGACACCGGGAGGCTCGCTCAAGCGGGTGCTTGGTTCCGCGGCAGGGACGAAGCTTTCGGCGCTGGCGTGGAATCGTGACCCTCGGGAAATCAAGACGCACCGCCGCGCTCGATCGGCAGGAGCGCAATCGGCGCTCGGCAGGAAGCCCGCCGAAGAGCGGGTTGTTCGACCCACGCTGCTTCACCTTGCTGACCGAATCGGCAGCCGGCTCCGCGCCAAGTCGAGGCCCGGGCGAACCGTGACGGTCCGCGTTCGCTTCGCCAATCTGAAGTCAGTCACGCGCTCGGTCACGCTCGACGCTCCCGTCTCCGCGACCCTGATTCTGGCCGAGGTCGCCGGGGAGCTGGTGCGCGCTGTCCTCGCCGATCATCCTCACGAGAAAACCATTTCTCTCCTGGCGATGTCCGTGTCGCATCTTGGAGAGCAGCGGGATGTGGAGCTCGAACTCCCGCTCGGACTTGGCGATGAAGCACGCCGCCCCGGCAGCAAAAAAGGCATGGCGCGTTCGGCGGCCGACCAAGCCGTCGATAAAATCCGCGATCGCTTCGGATGGGATGCGATCGGCTACGGATCGGTGGCGCCAGGTGTCTCTTCTTCCGTTCCCGACGCGTTTCGAAAACTCGCTGAAAAGGACCTGTGACCGTCACGCGTCCAGCGCGCGCCCAAAGCCTACGCAGTGCACGCGCCGTCACAGACTCAACGGGGTGTGTCGCCTGAGAACTAAAACGGGGATTTTGCAAGCGGTTAGCTCGCGACACGATGCCTGCCGCGTCGCGGGGCGCTTCCGGTGGACGATGGACAATGGTTAATAAACCGTCACCGCGTTGTAATTAACGCCGGTTTATATTCCGGCCGCTGACGCGCCCCGCGCGACAACACGCGATTCCCCACCTTCAACGCTGCGCGAGCCCCTCGTGCCGCTGCGGCCTGCTTTTGCCTTTTTTTATCATGGAGATTATCGATGGCTCTTGGTCCCGGTTCGATCGCTTTCGTCGGTTTCAACGCGGACGGAACTGACGGATTAGCGTTCATTGTCATCGACCCGATTGCTGCGGGAACGGTTGTCCGCTTCAGCGACAAGGAATGGAACGGCCTGGAAATCGGATCTGGTGGCGCTTTCAACACCGGCGAGGGCGGTCTGACCTGGACCAATGGCGGAGGCGATCTGGCTGCCGGCACGATTGTCGAACTCCTCAACACCTCCGTGGCCGGCCGCACCGCCAATATCGGTACAGTCACTGGCGCAGGTTTTGCGCTCGGTAACTCGGAAGAGTCGATCTACGCCTTCGTCGGAACCTCTGACACCGCCCCGACCACCTTCCTGGCTGCGGTCACCAACAACAATGGCGGCTTCACCGACGCCAATGTCAGCGGCTTGCTCGCAGGCACCGGGCTCGTCGCGGGCTCCACGGCTTTGGTGCTGCCCCGGACCGACGGCGCCGATGTTGCCGCCTACAACCCGGCTTTCGGTGGCAGCTCGTTCGCATCGCGCGCGGACGCCCTTGTCGCGTTCAATACGACGACCAATTTTGTCGCGCAAAGCGGTAGCGGCGACCAGGATGGCGACGGCACCACTCCCGATGCGCCGTTCCTCACCGATGCGCAGTCTCCGCTCGCGGGTGTGACCTTCACCATCCAGTCAGGCATACCGCCGCAGATTGTCGGCTTCGCCTCAGGTTCTGTTTCGGTCTCGCAGGTCGAAGGCAATGCCGGAACGACCGCCTTCAGCTTCACGGTGGAGCGCACCGGCGGCACCATTGGTGACGTCAGCTTCAGCGGCCAATTGACTTCGGCGGCGGCTGATGCCGCCGATTTCAATGGCGCAACGCCTCCGCCGTTCGCCTTCAACGGCAGCATTGCCGCCGGCCAGAACTCGACGGTCGTAACCGTCCAGGTCAATGGCGACACGACGTTCGAGCCGACTGAGAACTTCAACCTGGCACTTCAGACGGTCGTCAACAGCGACGCGACCGTTTCGACCTCGCTCGGCGCGCAAACGACGGCGACCGGAACGATCGAAAACGACGATGCCGCCGGCCCCGGAAACGTGATCGAGGGCATCACGATCCTGGATCAGGCGCCGTCGCTGCAGGGCGACGCCGTAACGCCGACCGCCACCAATACGGTTCAGCTGGTTCGCCTCGGCAATTACGCACCCGCCGCCGGCACCAACGCCGAAGTGGTTTCGTTCGATCCGTCGACCGGCCGGGCCTACTTGCTCAACACCATCGGCAACACCATCGATATCGTTTCGATCAGCGCCAGCGGCGCCGTGAACCTCGTGTCCTCGATCGACCTGACCGCACTCGAAGGTTTCAACGGGGCAAACTCGGTCGCGATCAAGAACGGTGTGCTTGCCGTCGCCTACGCCAGCGATCTGACCGGCGCCAACGGTTTTGTCGCGTTGTTCGACGCCAACGGTACGCTCGTCAACACCGTGGAAGTCGGGGCGGGTCCCGATCAGGTGGTGTTCACCGCCGACGGTTCGAAGCTGCTGGTCGCCAATGAAGGCGAGCCCGGAGAGATCACATTGCCCGGCGGCGGCACGCAATTGATCAATCGCGAAGGCAGCGTTTCGATTCTCGATCTGTCCGGCGGCGCCGCAGCGGCCACGGTTGCCACGACGGTTGGGTTCGATCAGCTCGACGGCTACGAGACCGTGCTGAAGCAGGCCGGCGTCGCGCTGTTGACCGGCCAGACGGCATCGGCAGACATCGAGCCGGAATACATTTCGGTGTCGCCGGACGGCACCCGCGCTTACGTTACGCTGCAGGAGGTCAACGCGGTCGCCGTGATCGATCTGACCAATCCGGCGGCAACCAAGCCGCTTGCGATCCTGCCGCTGGGCGGCGTCGACCACACCCTGGCCGGCAACAAGTTCGATGCCAGCGACCGGGACGGCCCATCGAACGGCCAGGCCATCAATCTTCGCAACGCCGACGTCATCAGCCTGCTGCAACCGGATGCCATCGCCACCTTCAAGGTCGGCAACGACACCTACTTCGTCACTGCCAATGAAGGCGATGCCCGCGTGCTGCTCGACGACGAGGCGACGCTCGCGGAACAGGGCGGCGGCGTATTCACCATCGATCTCGACAACACGGCCTATCCCGATGAGGCCGCGATGAGGGCCAATGCCGACCTCGGCCGCCTGCGAATCCGAAAAGATCTCGGCGACACCGATGGCGACGGCGACATCGACCAGATCTACGCCTATGGCGGCCGCAGCCTGTCGATCTTCAAGCAGAATGCCGACGGCACCATCACCAAGGTGCGCGACACCGGCGGCGAATTCGAAGCGATCATCGCGCGGGACCTGGCGACGCGACACAACATCGACACCGCCGAAGGCGGCGGCTTCGACACCCGGTCCGACAACAAGGGGCCGGAGCCCGAGGGCGTCGATATCGGCGTCATCGACGGACGGACATATGCGTTCGTCAGCCTCGAGCGCGCGGGCGGTGTGATGATCTACGACATCACCGATCCCGCCAACGCATCGTTCGTCGGGTACAAGCCGCCGGGCGTGGGCGAAGGCAATGCGCCCGAAGTGACCAAGTTCATCAGCGCCGCGGATTCGCCGACCGGGACGGCGCTCGTGCTTACCGCCAATGAGGGGAATTCGACAGGGGGCGCCTATACCGGCTCGGGCCTGACGGTCTATGCCGCGCTGCCGGACGATTATACCCAGGAGGTCCGCGTCGCCTCGTCGTCGACCAGCGTCTCGCACGCAGAAGGCAACAGCGGCACAACCGCCTATTCGTTCGTGATCGAGCGCACCAACGGCACCATCGGTGCGGTCGACGTGTCGCTGCAGCTCGGATCCGCCGTGGCCAACACCGGTGACTTCTCCGGTGTTGCGGCGCTGCCGAAGACCATCAACGCCACCATTCCGGCCGGCGAGTCGTCGGTGACGGTGACCGTGGACGTCGCTGGCGATGCCGCCTTCGAAGCCAACGAGACTTTCACGTTGACGGTGACCGGCGCGTCGACGACGCAGCCCGGCGTCACCGCTGCGGTGAGCGCCACCCAGGCCGTGGCCACCGGCACGATCCAGAACGACGACGTCATGCACATCTACGACGTCCAGGGCGCCGGACATCGCTCGGAATTCGTCGGCCAGCAGGTGACGGTGCGCGGCATCGTCACGGCGATTGACGCCTCCGGCACGGAGAATGGCAGCAACAACCCGGTCGGCTACTACATTCAGGACGCGGTCGGCGACGGCGACTACCGGACTTCGGACGGCGTCTTTGTGTTCCTGGGGATTGGTGCCGGCGCCACGATCCCGGCCGGGATCGTCGTGGGTGCGGAAGTGCAATTGACCGCAACCGTCAGCGAGTTCGCCAGCACCAACCAGCTGTCGACGACGCAGCTCAACCCGGTGGCAGGCACGACCAGCATTTTGTCGACGGGCAATGCCCTGCCGACCGCCGTGCGCGTCGGCGATGTCGACAACCTCGCGACCGGCCTCGAACGCAAACCGGCTTTGGTGTCGCTCGGTGACGATGACGTCGATACATCAGCTCCGGGCGGCATCTATGACCCGGTGACCCAGGGGTCGGATTTCTGGGAATCCCTGGAAGGCATGCGCGTCACGCTGGAAGATGTGCGCGTCACCACGCCGTTCCACTCGAATTTTGACGAACAGTTCGTCACCCCGAACGTCGGCGCCAACCCCTCGAACAATCCGCGCGGCGGCCTGACCATCAGCGACACGACGCCGGGAACGACGCAGCCCGCCGACAAGGTGTTCGACTTCAATCCGGAGCGCATTCAGCTGGACGACGAAGCCGGCGTGGCGCTACCCACCAACCTTCAGACCGGCGACCGCCTGGGTGATGTGACCGGCGTCGTCAACTACGCCAACGGCCAGTATGAGGTGAACACGACCGAGGCCTATGGCCCGGTGACCGCGGCGAACCTGCAGAAGGAAACCACCACGATCGTCGAGAATCTCGACCGGATTCGCGTGGCCACCTTCAACGTCGAGAACCTGGCGCCGGTTGGTCAACTGGTGGATGGCGTGCCGACGCCGGCGAGCAAGTTCGCCGGTCTCGCGGCTGCTATCGTCAACAACCTCAAGGCACCCGAGATCATTGCACTGCAGGAGGTGCTGGACAATGACGGCGCCACCAGCTCAAGCACCACGAGCGCTTCGGAAACCCTGTCGCAGCTGATCGACGCCATTGTTGCTGCCGGCGGACCGCGCTATGTGGCGATCGACTCCGCACCGATCGACAACATCGGCGGCATCCCGGGCGGCAATCAGCGTGTCGCCTATCTCTACGACCCGTTGGCGGTATCTCCGAGCGCCCGCAACGGCCTGACCGACATCGTCAGCGACGCTGACGGCGTGAAGGTGCAGCATTTTGCCAGCGCCAACCAAATCGGGCAGGGCAATACCGACTTCACCGCCACGCGTAAATCGCTCCCGATGGAATGGTCGCCGGTAGGTTACACCGACGAGCAGGGCGGCACGTTCTGGACCGTCAACAACCATCTCTCCTCGAAGGGCGGTTCGGCGCCGCTTTACACCACGCTGCTGGATCTGCCGCTCTATGCCGACCCGATCAACGGGTCCGCGCAGCAGACCGGTTCGTCGAACGAGCGCGAGGGACAGGCGGAGACGATCAACGCGTTTGTTGATGGCCTGCTGGCCAACGCGTCGGCGACCGATGACCGCATCGTGGTGCTGGGCGATCTGAACGACTTCCAGTTCTTCCCGGTCGTCGACCTCGTCACCGGCGCGCTCACCCGCACCACCGCCAACCCTGACGGGACCCCCAGCGTCTTCGCGCCCGGTACCGCGGTGCTCTCCGAGCTGATCAGCAAGCTCCCGGAAAACGAGCGCTATTCCTACATTTTCGACGGCAATGCTCAGGCGCTGGATCACATCCTGGTTTCGAACAACCTGTATGACAGCGCCCAGTTCGATATCGTGCACATGAATTCGGAGTTCATCGACCAGCTTTCAGACCACGATCCGTCGGTGTCGTCGCTGGTGATGTCCCGTTCGGCTGCGATCGCCACCGCCGGCAACGACGTGTTCGATCAGGCCGCCTACACGGCGAAGTTTGGCGTGCGCGGCAGCCTCGCCGGCAACGACACGATCGACGGCCTTGGCGGCGATGATCGCATTGCCGCTGGTGGCGGCAATGACGCCGTCGATGGCGGCGCCAACGGTGCGGCCGGCGACGTCGCCGTCTACACCGGCGCGCGCAGCAACTACACGATCACCCAGCAGGGTGGCTCGTTCGTCATCACCGATACCCGCGCGGGCTCCGCCGACGGCGTTGACACCGTCACGAACGTCGAACGGTTCGAGTTTACGGACCGCACGCTTACCGCGGCGCAATTGCTTGACGCAACGGGGCCGATCCTCACCGCGGCCACGCCTGCCGACAACGCGACTGCGGTCGCCGCCGGCAGCAACATCGTGCTGACATTCGACGAAGCCGTCGCGGCAGGGTCCGGAAACATCGTCATCAGCAACGGCGCGGGAGACATCCGCACCATCGCGATCGGCGATGCGTCGCAGGTCACGATCTCCGGCAACATTGTCACCATCAATCCGACCGCCGATCTGGCCGCCGGAGCCGCCTACGACGTCACACTGGCCTCGGGCGTGATCACCGACGTCGCCGGCAACGCGTTCGGCGGCATCGCGCAGAACGACCTCGACTTCACCGTCGCCGCGCCGCTAACCTACAAGCTTCAGATCCTGCACGCGTCGGATTTCGAGGCAGGCCTGAAGGCGATCGACGACGCACCGCGCTTCGCAGCCATCGTGGACCGGCTCGAAGATACGTTTGCCAACTCGATCACCCTGGCGTCGGGCGACAACTACATTCCGAGCCCGTTCTTCAACGCGGCCAGCGACCCGAGCCTGGCATCGTTCTTCCAGCCGAGCATCGGCCGCGCCGATATCCGCATCCTGAACACGATCGGGATCGAGGCCTCGGTTATCGGCAACCACGAGTTCGATCCGGGCCCGCGCGATGTGCAGAACCTCATCCGTCCGCTTGCAGATCCCGACGGTACCGGCCCGCTAGGCGGCTACGAAGGAACCCGGTTTGCCTATCTCGCCGCCAACCTGAACTTCGCCGGCGAGCCGGACCTGGCGCCCAATGCCCAGACCACGCCGCTCACCGAAGCGACGTTCGGTGTCGGTGCAAGCGGTGGACGCCGCATCGCGCCCTCGACCATTCTCGAGGAAAACGGCGAGAAGATCGGCGTGGTCGGTGTCACGACTCCGGTGTTCGAGGACATCACGACGCCCGGCGGCGTCCGGATCATCGGCCCGCGCACGCTGGAAACCGATGCCGACTTCATCGCGCTTGCCGCGATCATTCAGCCGGCGATCGATGCCGTCATCGCCCAGGGTGTGAACAAGGTCATCATCGTTTCGCAGCTGCAGGAGCTGAAGAACGAGCAGAAGCTCATCAGCTTCCTGCACGGCGTCGACGTCGTGATCGGCGGCGGCTCGAACGCGCTGCTCTCTGACAGCAACGATGTTCTCCGTCCAGGCGACGTCAGCGAAGGCGAGTACGCGCAGATCCTCACCAACGCAGACGGCAAGAACACGGTTCTCGTCAACACCGACGGTAACTACAAATATGTCGGCCGACTGGTGCTTGAGTTCGATGCCAATGGAGATATCGTCCCCGCTAGCCTCGATCCGAGCGTAAACGGCGCCTATGCCACTGACGATGCGGGTTTGGCCCGTGTTTACGACGGCACCGGCATCGATCCGTTCGCCGAGGGTTCACGCGGCGACACCGTGCGTGATCTCACCACCGCAATCGACGGCATTATCACCCAGAAGGATGCCGTCACCTTCGGTCGTACCGACGTCTACCTTGAGGGGCGACGTGGTGAGGTGCGTTCGCAGGAAACCAATCTCGGAAACCTCTCCGCCGACGCGAACCTGTGGTACGCCAAGTCGGAATACGACAGCGCCGTTCAGATTTCGATCAAGAACGGCGGTGGCATCCGCGACTCCATCGGCTCGATCAGCTCCGAGGGCGACGGTGCCGAGCTTCCGCCTGCGGCAAACCCCGAGGTTGGCAAGGAAGCGGGAGAGGTCAGCCAGCTCGACATCGAGAATTCGCTGCGCTTCAACAACGCGCTCAGCCTTGTCACGCTGACGCCACAGCAACTGCTCGAAGCGCTGGAAAACGGTGTTTCCAACCCGGGCGGCATCTTCGCCCAGGTGGGCGGTCTCCGGTTCAGCTATGATCTGACCCGCCCTGTCGGTGACCGGGTTCGCTCGGTCACGTTGGTCGACGAGAACGAACATGTAATCGCGGTCGTCGTCGAGAACGGGGATGTGGTTGCTGATGCTCCGGCGGCGATCCGTATGGTGACGCTGAGCTTCCTGATCGGTGGGGCAAATCCCAACGCCCCAGGCGGGTTCAACCGGCCTGACGGCTTCCGGTTCGCCGAGTACATCGCTGCCAACTCGGCCTTTGCCAATCGCGTCGATCTGTCTCCGGATAATTTGCCGGCAGACGACGTGGCTACCCGTACGGGCGCTGCAACATTCACCGACGACGGCTTCGAGCAGGATGCGTTGGCCGAATATTTCGCGGCAAACTTCTCCACAACCCCGTTCGCGCAGGCCGATACGACCCCGGCCCAGGATCAGCGCATCCAAAATCTGGTTGCAAACGGCGGCAACGATACCGTCCTTCCGATCATGGGAACCGACGGTGAGGATGATCTCTCCGGCACCGCCGGAAAGGACTCGATCTTTGCCAAGAACGACGACGATCGCGTTCGCAGCCTCGGTGGGGACGATCTCGTGCTGGGCGGCGGCGGTGACGACGTCATCGAGGGTGGCGACGGCAACGACCGTGTCGAGGGCGGCGAGGGCAACGACTTCGTCTTCGGTGATGCAGGTAGTGACACCGTGCTGGGCGGCGCCGGCGACGATCGGCTTCGCGGCAATGACGGCAGCGACAAGCTGGTCGGCGGCACTGGCAACGACAATGTCAACGGCGGCGCGGGTTCGGACGCTTATGCCTACAAGCTGGGCGACGGTTCTGACATCATTACCGAAGCGGCGAATACACCGGCCGACACCGATACGCTGGCACTCGTTGATCAGAACGCTGCGAATGTTACGTTCCGCAGGTTTGGCAACGACACTCAGATCGAGCTGTCCAACGGCAGCGTGATCACGTTGAAGGATCAGCGGGTTGGCGGCGGCGTCGAGAAGGTGACCTTCGCCGATGGCCAGGAGTTCGATCGCAGCGGCATCAACAGTGCGATCGTCAATCGCGGGCCGATGGCCCTTGACGACACCGCAGCGACGGTGGCGGAAGATGCGGCGGCGTTCGTCATTCCGTTCGCCAGCATTCTCGGCAACGATACCGATGCCGACCTTGACGCGCTCTCGATCACCGCGCTCGCAAATGTCGTGGGCGGCACGGCCGAGATCGTAGCGGGTGGCATCCGGTTCACGCCGACGGCCAACTTCAACGGGCCGGCCTCGTTTGAGTACACCCTCAGCGACAGCAACGGCGGGTCGGATACCGGCAAGGTCGGCTTCTCCGTTACCGCGGTGAACGATGCGCCGGTCACGGTGAACGACGTCGCGACCGTAGGCGAAAACCAGTCGATGGCCTTCGACCTGACGGCCAACGACACCGACGTCGAGGATGGCGTATCCCCGACCTTGTCGGCCTTCGAGGTGACCGGCGTCTCGGGCATCAATCTGAGCAACGCGAACGCCCAGACGGCTTTCTCGATCAATCCGGGCGGCCAGCTGCAGTTCAATCCGGGCAACCTGTTCGACAGCCTGAACACCGGCGAAAGCGCCACCGTCTCGATCAGCTATACGGCGCAAGACAGCGCCCACGCCGCGTCGACCGGAACCTTCACGCTGACGGTCACCGGAGACACCGATGCCAACGTGATCAATGGTACCAACGGCACCAACCTCTTGTTCGGTACGGATGGCGTCGATCTCATCAATGCGGGTGGCTCGGTTGACTTTGCCTTCGGCCAGGGCGGTGACGACATCGTCAATGGCGGAACCGGAGATGACTTCGCGTTCGGCGGTCTTGGCAATGACATCCTGCGCGGTGAGGCCGGCCGGGATATCCTGTTCGGAGAGGACGGCAACGACACGCTGGCCGGCGGCCAGGGCAATGACCAGCTGTTCGGCGGTCTGGGCAACGACACCTTCATATTCCAGCAAGGCGGCGGACGCGATCTGGCATTCGACTTCAAGTCGGGCGCCGGCTCGGACGATGTTCTCCAGCTGGATGCCAGCGCATTCGCCGACTTCAATGCGTTGATGGCGTCGGGCGCGGTAACCAACAGCCAGGTCGGCACCGAGATCGAGTACGCTGACGGGTCCAGCATCACCCTGATCGGGGTCAACAAGGCGACGCTGACGGTGGACGACTTCCGCTTCGCCTGATGATCCATGCCGAATTGGTCATACGAGTGGGGGCGCACGCGCCCCCATTTCGTTTTGTCAGATAACTGTAACAATTCTCGGCTACCGCCAAGACTGTACGAGCAAAGGCTGTACGAGCAAGGCTGTACGAGTGAGCGCAACCATTGACCACCAGCCGGCAACAACCCACAGATGCTGCCCGCGGCGAGTTGGATAGAGCGCTCGCGCATTGCCGCTCGGCGTTTTTTGCCATCGCCGGATTCAGCGCGATTCTTAACATTCTGGCGCTGACAGGCTCCCTCTTCATGATGGAAGTCTACGACCGGGTGCTGCCCAGCCGGAGCGTGCCGACGCTGCTGGGCCTGCTGGCGCTGGTGCTGATCCTGTACGTCTTTCAGGGGTTTATGGACGCGCTGCGCGGCCGGTTACTGGTTCGGATCGGCCTCCGTCTTGACCAGGAGATGTCGGATCGGGTCTATGCGACGGTGATGCGGTTGCCGATCCAGGCGCCAAAGCGCGGCGAGTCGATCCAGCCGCTGCGCGACCTCGATACCGTCCGCGGCTATCTGTCCGGCCCGGGGCCAACGGCCTTCTTCGATCTGCCCTGGGTTCCGCTCTATCTCGCAATCTGCTTTGCCTTCCATTTCTGGATTGGGGTCACGGTGCTGGCAGGCGCGCTGGTCCTGGTTTCGCTGACGCTGCTGTCGGAACTGCTTGCGAAGAAGTCGGCGCTTGACGCCAATCGCATCGGCAATCAACGCGCGCGGCTGGCGGAGACCAGCCGTCGCAACGCCGAGGCTCTGACGGCGCTCGGCATGACCGGATGGATTTCGCGCCGCTGGCAGTCGTTGAACCGCAAATTCCTGTCCGGGCAGGTCGATTCGAGTGATCTTGCCGCGGGCCTTGGCGCGATGGGGCGAGCATTCCGGATGATGCTGCAGTCCGGCGTGCTTGCCGTCGGCGCGTATCTGGTGATCAACCAGCAGGCCACCGCGGGTGTCATTATTGCATCGTCTATTTTGTCGGCGCGGGCGCTCGCACCGGTCGATCTTGCGATTTCCCACTGGCGCAGTTTCGTCGGCGCCAGACAGGCGCGCCAGCGCCTGCACAAGCTGCTCATGTTGCTGCCGGAACTGAGAACGCCGACCTCGTTGCCGAAGCCGCAACGCGGTCTCAGCGTCGAGAATATCAGCGCGGCGCCGCCGGACGTCCAGCGTGCGGTCGTGCACGAGGTGACGTTCGCCCTGAAGGCCGGTAACGGGCTCGGCGTGATCGGCCCCAGCGCGTCGGGAAAATCGTCACTGGCCCGGGTTCTGGTTGGACTGTGGGCGCCCGCACGTGGCGCCGTCCGGCTTGACGGCGCGACGCTGGACCAATGGGTGCCCGATGAACTCGGGCGCCACATCGGCTATCTGCCGCAGGACGTCGAATTGATCGAAGGGACCGTTGCCGAGAACATTTCGCGGTTCGATCCCGACGCCTCGTCGGAGGCGATCATCGCGGCGGCGAAAGCTGCTGGCGTGAACGAGCTCGTGCTGTCGTTGCCGCAAGGTTACGACACCGAGATCGGCGAGCAGGGCTCCGCGCTGTCGGCCGGCCAGCAACAGCGCGTCGCGCTGGCGCGTGCTCTTTATGGCGACCCGTTCCTGGTCGTGCTGGACGAGCCGAATTCCAATCTTGACGCCGAAGGCGACGAGGCATTGACGCAGGCGATCCTGGGTGTCCGCGCCCGCGGCGCGATCGTGATCGTGGTCGCGCACCGGCCGAGCGCACTGTCGGGCGTCGATCACGTGCTCGCGATGAGCGGCGGACGACAGCAAGCCTTCGGCCCCAAGGACGAGGTGCTGGCCAAGGTGCTGCGGCGCGATGGGCCTGTCAGCGCGCCCAAAGTTGTGCAAGCCGTCCAGGGATGAGCGATGTCTGACGCTGATTTGATCGACCCTCGTTCGTCCATTCGCGGACACATCGCGGTCGGGCTGGCCGCCATCATGCTCGTCACCGGCGGCATCGGCGGATGGGCTGCAACCACCGAAATTTCGGGCGCCCTGATTGCGCCGGGAAGTGTCGTGGTCGAATCCAACGCACGGAAGGTTCAGCATCCGACCGGCGGCGTCGTTGGGCAAATTGCGGTGACCAATGGCAAAGCCGTGACGGCCGGCGACCTCCTGGTCCGGCTCGACGAAACCATGACGCGGGCAAATCTGCAGATCGTGTCGAAGACGCTGGATGAAATGACGACGCGCCGCGCGCGGTTGCGTGCCGAACGCGACGGCGCAGCGGAAGTGTCATGGCCCTCGGCGTTCAAGGACCGGCGGCAGGAGGAAAGCGTTGTCGAGCTGATGACCGATGAGCAGCGTCTGTTCGAACTGCGCAACACCACGCGGCTTGGTCAAAAGCGACAGCTGCGCGAGCGGATCGCTCAGCTCAACGAGGAAGCGGTCGGCATCACTGCCCAGCAGGCGGCCAAATCGCAGGAACTGGATCTGGTCAACCGTGAGCTGGAGGGGGTGCGGCAACTCTGGAGCAAGCATCTGATCCAGATCAACCGCCTGACGGCGCTCGAGCGCGAAGCGGCGCGGCTTGACGGCGAACGGGCGCAGCTGATCGCGGCGGCGGCGCAGGGACGCGGCAAGGTATCCGAGATCGAACTTCAGATCACCCAGATCGACCGCGAACTGGCCAGCGAAGTCGGCCGTGAAATGCGCGAGATCGACGGCAAGGCGGGTGAATACGCCGAGCGGAAAGTGGCGGCCGAAGACCAGTTGCGGCGGATCGACATCCGGGCCCCGATTTCAGGCACCGTCCACGAAATGAACGTCCACACGATCGGCGGCGTCGTCAGTGCCGGCGAGCAATTGATGCTGATCGTGCCGGACTCCGAGCGTTTGACGGTCGAGGCGAGGGTGGCGCCGCAGGACATCGATCAGGTGCGGGTCGGGCAGGCTGCCGCGCTGCGTTTTTCCGCCTTCAGCCAGCGCACGACGCCGGAGATCAATGGGGTCGTCAGCCGGGTATCGGCCGACGTGACCACGGAACAGCGCACCGGCGTCACCTACTATACCGCGCGCATTGCCATTGCGCCCGAAGAGCTCGCGCGCCTCGGCGAGGTCAAGCTCGTGCCCGGCATGCCGGTCGAAGTGTTCATCAAGACAGCGGACCGGACGGTTGGCTCCTACTTGACCAAGCCGATGTTCGACCAGGTCGCCCGCGCCTTTCGCGAACGATAGCTCTTCCGGTTGGTGAGCGCGGCGTTGCCGCGCGTTTAAGGCCCAGTTCGCGCTTTGAAGCTCTTGCCTGATTTGGGGTCGTAGCGCCCGCCGCCGAGGTGCTCGTGACCCCAATTCATGATCTGCAGCAGGACGGGCTCCAGGCGCTTTCCTTCGTCGGTCAGCTGATAGGCGTATCGGACCGGGTTTTGCTGGTAGGGGTCGCGTTTCACCAGGCCCCATTCCGCAAGCCGCTTGAGACGTTCGGACAGGATGTTCGAGGGGACCCGTTCAGCGCTGTCCTGCAGCGCCTGAAAGGTCTGCTTGCCGTGCCACATCAGGTCGCGAACGATAAGCAGGGTCCACTTGTCGCCCACGACTTCCAGCGCGCGCGCGATGGAGCATGTCGATCGGAAGTCATGTTTTGCCATGGCGAACGTGTCCGCGTTTCCGGCACCGGACCTGCCCGGAACGGTGTCCCTCGATAATCTAGCAGACCGACTTGCATTTTTAAAGTGTCATGGCTAGTATAACTTTCGATTTTAAAGTGACTGGCCGCGCCGGGCGGCTGATCGAGGTGGCGACGTCGTGAACAGGATTGTGCTTGCCCATGCCGCCGCGGCGGCAGCCGCCTTGATCGCAGGGGCTGCCGTCGTAGCCACGCGCTCCGTCATTGGAGAGATCGACCCGATCCCGCTGGTTTTCTACCGCTATCTGATCTCGATCGCCTGCTTTGCGCCGTTTCTGCTGGCGATGTGGCCGCGCGGCGGCCTTGCGCTATCCGAATGTGCAAAGATCGCCGGGTTCGGGATTCTGTTCTTTGTGCTTTTTCCCTGGGCCTTCAATGCGTCGCTCCAGTACGTGCCGGCCGCGCGCGGCGCGGTTGGTCTGGCGACGATACCGATCCAGACCCTGATCGTCGCAGCTGCCTTCGGCCGCGAGAAGCTGACCACCGCGAAGGTGGCAGGTGTCGTGCTGGCGTTTTCCGGCATCGCGGTGGCGTTTGGCACCGCTGCATTCGGACGGGGAAATGCCGATTACATGGTCGGAGACGCCCTGATGCTGCTGAGCGTCCTCTGCGCCGCCGTCTACTCCGTTTTCAGCCGCGCGACCCTGATGCGCCACGGGCCGATTTTCGTGACGGCATTGGCGATGGCATTCGCCGTCGCTGTCTTGTTGCCGGTTGTCGGTCTCCAGCAAGGCAGTGCGGCTTTGCCGGCGCTCAGCGCAAGAGGATGGCTCGCGGTGGCGTTCCTTGGAACAGTCGCCGGTGTTCTGCAGTTTTCCCTTTTCATGTGGGCGTTGCGCTGGCTGCCGCCGACGACAACCGTTTTGTACCTGACGCTCAATCCAATCACGGCGATGGCGCTGGGCATCGCGATGCTTGGCGAATCGCTGACGGTGGAATTGGTTGCCGGGATGGCACTCGTTCTCGTCGGGATCCTGATTGGCACCGGTGTCGTCTCGGCCAACAGGAATTGGGCCCGGCAGACCTCATCGGGTTCGGCCCGCTAGCTAGAGCGGGCGAAGTGGTCGACAGGTCCGCAACGCAAATTCGACAGGGCGAGAAGGGTGGCGGTCCCCGCAATGGCCCAATATAACCCTTGGTTCTACGCCAAGGAGGTGAGCGGTTGCGCGAGCGTTATCAAGGCAAGTCCCTGAACCGGCTAGAGGATCATCGCTTCCTCACCGGGCGCGGCAGCTATGTCGCCAATGATCATGTGGCTGATGTGCTTTACGCCCATGTGGTCCGCTCGCCGCACGCCTTCGCGCGCATCATCAAGCTCAACCTGGATGCTGCCCGTGGGCTTCCCGGCGTGGTCGCAGTCCTCTGTGAAGCTGATCTCGCTGCCGATGGCATCGGCGAGTTGCCCTGCATCACGGTGATCGACGCGGCTGAGCCGATCATCGCGCCGCCGCGACCCGCGCTGGCCCGTGATTTCGTGCGGCATGTCGGCGATCCCGTGGTGCTCATTGTGGCGGAGACGCTGGAAGCGGCGGTGGCGGGCGGCGAAGTGGTCGACATCGCCTATGAGTCGCAACCTTGCGTCACCGTGGCGACCGCGGCGCTGAAACCGGATGCCCCGCTGTTATGGAAAGAGGCGCCGGGCAATTCCGCCTTCCTGTTCCGGAAGGGCGATGCGGCGGCGGTTGCCGCGGTGATGGCAGAGGCTGCGCATATCGTCGAATGCGACCTGTTCAACAACCGCGTCGTGGCAGCTCCCCTGGAGACGCGCGCGGCGATCGGCTTCCATGATCGCAAGACGGATCAGTTTCTGCTGTCGGTGACCGGCCAGGCCGCTCACGACATCCGCAAGGTGCTCGCCGGCGCCGTCTTCAAGATTCCGCTCGAACGGCTCCGCGTGGTGGTCCCTGACGTCGGCGGCGGATTCGGGATGAAGAACTACGTCTATCCCGAATATGCGCTGGTGCTGTGGGCGGCCAGGAAGCTCGGCCGCCCGGTGCGCTGGGTCTGCGAACGATCAGAAGATTTCGTCAGCTCGGCGCATGGCCGCGATTTCTTTTCCCGCGCGCGGCTCGCGCTCGACAAAGATGGCCGGTTTCTCGCGCTCGAAGTCAAAGCGGTCGCCAATATGGGCGCGTATCTGTCGACCAGCGGTCCCATAAGCTCCACCAATGCCGCCGGCAGCGCGATCGGCGGCGTCTATGACATCCCGTCAGTATTTTACGAGGTGCGCGGCGCCTTCACCAACACGCCACCGATCGACGCCTATCGCGGCGCCGGCAAGCCCGAGGCCAATTATCTGATCGAGCGGCTGGTGAATCTCGCATCGGTCAAGACCGGTATCGATGCCGTCAAGTTGCGCCGCCGCAACATCGTCAGCAGGTTTCCGCATCGCACCGCGATGGGCATGAAGATCGACGGCGGCCGCTTCAAGGCCAATCTGGACGACGCGATCGCGCTCGCCGATCGCGACGGTTTTCGCAAGCGCCGCAAACAATCTGACAAAGCCGGCCTGCTGCGCGGCCTCGGGATTGCCTGCTTCCTCGAAACCTCCCGCGGTGTGCCGTTGGAAATGGCGCGGGCCGCGTTCGAGACCGACGGCATGGTGTCGCTGGCGGTCGGTACGCAGTCCAACGGGCAGGGGCATGAGACGGCCTATCCGCAGGTCGCGGCCGACCTGCTCGGATTGCCGATCGATGCATTCCGCTTCCAGCAGGGCGACACGGATTTTCTGCCCGGCGGCAACGGCCATGGCGGCGCGCGTTCGATGCATATGGGCGGCACCGCTTTGGTGATGGCGATTGAAAAGCTGATCGAGAAGGGAAAGCTGATTTCAGCGCATCTGCTGCAGGCGCCCGCCGACCAGGTGGTGTTTGCCGATGGCCGTTTTGTCGTGAAATCCACCGAGCGCGCCATCGAGATCGGCAAGGTAGCCGATGCCGCACGGGATGCCGCCAATCTGCCGGAGGGATTGACGCCGGGGCTCGAAGGAAGCGCGACCAACAGTTCCGATCTCTACAATTTTCCGAACGGTTGCCATGTCGCGGAAGTCGAGATCGATCCCGACACCGGCGTCGTGCGGCTCGATCGCTACACCATCGTCGATGATTTCGGCCGCCTCATCAATCCCCGCGTGGCTCTCAGCCAGGTGCATGGCGGGGTGGCGCAAGGTATCGGACAGTCGCTGCTGGAGCACATCGTGTTCGACCCCGAGGGGCAGCTGCTCAGCGGCTCCTTCATGGACTACACGTTGCCGCGCGCGCAGGATCTGCCGAATTTTGCCGGTGGTCTGAATGAATCGTCGCCGACCAGGTCGAATCCGCTCGGCGTCAAGGGAACCGGGCAGGCCGGCAGCATCGCCGCGCCGCAAACCATCATGAACGCCGTGCTTGATGCCTTGTCGCCGCTCGGTATCAATGAACTGGACATGCCGGCGACGCCATATCTGGTGTGGAGCGCCATTCAGAAAGCACGAACATCAGGACGGATTTCGAAATGAGCCAGGCCGCCTATGTCGCCGTCGATTGGGGCACCAGCAGCTTTCGGCTGTGGCTGATGAATCAAGCCGGCGACGTGCTGTCGGAACGACGCAGCGATGAAGGCATGATGGCGGCCGCCAAGATCGGCTTTGCCGCCGTGTTGCAATCGCATCTCGATGCCGTCGGCGCCGCCGATCACCTGCCTGTCATCATCTGCGGCATGGCGGGTGCCCGGCAGGGCTGGGTTGAAGCGGGATATATCGACACGCCGGCAAGCCTCACATCCATCTTGCAGGGTGCCGTGCCGGTTCCGGAGCAATCCCGTGATATCCGCATCCTTCCAGGCATCGCGCAGCGCGATCCCAAAGCGCCGGACGTGATGCGGGGCGAAGAAACCCAACTTCTCGGGGCTCTCGGCGCAGATGGGGAAGCGCTGGTCTGCATGCCCGGCACCCATTCGAAATGGGCGAGCGTCCGTGGTGGGACCGTCGAACGCTTCACCACGTTCATGACCGGCGAACTCTTTAGCGCCGTATCGCAAGGGACGATCTTGTCGCTGGCCGTGGCGAACGCGGACGAAGCGGTGGATAGCCAGGCATTCAAATCGGCTGTCGTTGCCGCCTTTGAGGCGCCTGCGTTCGCAGCCAATTTGCTGTTCCAGGTGCGTTCAGGTCAGCTTTTATTCGGCGGCAGCCCGGCCTCGGCCCGCGAGAAAATATCGGGAACCCTGATCGGTCTCGAACTGGCGGCGGGACTGGCTGGCGATCGGTCGAGGCGCGACATCACCCTGGTTTCGTCAGGCAGGCTGGAAGCGCTGTATCGATTGGCGTTTGACAGCCTTTCCGTTGCGGTCCAATCCATCGATTCAGATGATGCGGTCCGACGCGGTCTTGCCTTGGCTGCCAAGTCCTTGGCTGCCACGTCCATCTGGACTTTATAGAAGGACCAAACGCGTGAACCCTGTTCCATTCCCGCCGATGAAGCGTCCGCTGGTCGCGATCCTGCGCGGCGTGAAACCCGACGAGGCCGAGGGCATCGTCGACGTGCTGATCGAAAACGGCATGACGGCGATCGAAATTCCACTCAACTCCCCGGATCCGTTCCGCTCCATCGAGACCGCCGTGAAGAAAGCCTCTGCCGATATCCTGATCGGTGCGGGTACCGTGCTGACGCCTGAGGATGTCGAGCGGCTCCATGACGTTGGCGGGCGGCTGATAGTTTCCCCGAACGTCGATCCGGAAGTCATTGCCAGCGCCCGGGACCGCGGCATGGTCACGATGCCCGGCGTGTTTACGGCGACGGAGGCGCTGCTGGCGGCGAAGGCTGGGGCTTCTGCGCTGAAATTATTTCCGGCCGGCACCCTTGGGGCCTCGGGGATAACAGCGATCCGCGCCGTTCTTCCCGCAGGCCTGATGATCGCCGCCGTGGGCGGAATCTCCGACAAGAATTTTGCGGAATACACCAAGGCCGGCATTCATGCCTTCGGTCTCGGCACCAGCCTTTACAAGCCGGGAATGACCGCGGCCGAAGTCGCCGAACGCGCCAGGGCAACGATCCGTGCCTATGACGCGGCGATGCAGGAATCGAAGTAGGTCGGCGGACGCCTCCGTCCGCCGCATCGCCGTCAGCCGGCGACCTCGCTGGTGCGCGCCGGCACCGCCGGCGTTTCGGCCTGCTTCGGCTGGATCGACGGCGCATCCGCAACCATCGCGGGGCTGATCGCCGGCCTTGCCGCAAACAGCGCCATGCGGCTCATCTTGCGGCCGGCGACAACGATCATCAACGCGCAGACGACATAGAGAGCGACACCGAGCGCGTAGGTGTTGGCGATACCGAACTCGATCGACAGCGCCATGCCCAGCACCGACGCCAGCATCGACATGATGCCGTTGGCGCTCCAGAAATACGGATGCAGCTCGCTTTGGCGGCGCCAGATGCTCAGCCCCAGCGGGAACATCATGCCCATGCAGAACGCGGGCGGCGCCAGCAGCAGTATCGACAGCACGATGCGCATGCTTGTGGTTTCCGAGCGTGCCCAGGTCGTCAATGCGGGCGTCAGCAGTCCGGCAATCGCGAGCGTCGCGAGCAGTGCGACCAGCCGGGTGATGACGTCGCGGGTTCGGGGCGAACGCGCGCCGACCGTGGTGCTGCCTAGTCCGCCGAACAGCAGGATGGTGAACAGCACGACGCTGAGCCCATAGACCGGATGGCCCAGAAACACCATTAGCCGCTGCATCTGTGAGATTTCGATTAGCATGAAGCCGATGCCGATTCCGCAGAAAAAGGTCACCGGCGGCGTCAGCGTCGCCAGCGGCGTTGTGCGCGCGAGGCGAATGAACGGCCCGACGACGTAGAACAGACAGGCCACCAGCGCCACCGCGATCAGCGCCAGCGTCATGGTGATCGCGGTGTTGTTGTGGGTGCGCGCCGACATCGGGGCTGCGACGAAATCACCAAAGCGCGCGGTGTAGAAGAAGAACGGGTTGTCGTCGGTGGACGGCGTGACGTTTTCCGGCAGCGAGGCGAAGTAGGCGGCATCGGCGGTTCCGGAAATCAGTTTTGTCGTCACGGCGTCGAAGGCGACATCCGGCCCCATCAGGATTTTGAAGCCCTGGGCCTCCAGTCGCGTGCGCGCGGCCTGCCATTCGGCCGAGGTGAAGGCATCGGGCCGCGTAATTACGTTGACGATGTTGCCGACGTTGAGCGCGATCAGGTGATCCTTCAGTCCGGCGGCGGGACCGCCGCTGCGTTGCAGGGCTTCGGCCGCGATCGACACCAGGCGATAGAATTCGCCGCGGTGGGTGCTCGGATCGTACCAGCGCGAGACCGACAGCATGCCGCGCGGCTTCAGGGCGCGGTAGAAATCGCCCCATGCTTCGACGGTATAGAGCCGGTTCTCGGTGAGTGTCAGTCCGCCCGCGGCGGTCGCCGCCCAGGTGTCGATCAGCGAGATCTGCACCAGATCGTAGCGGTCGGAGGAATGGTTGATGTAACTGCGGGCCTCGGCATTGATCAAGGATACGCCGGGCTGTTTGTCGAGATGGCCGGAGAAATCCGCGAATTTGTCGGTGAGAACCTCGAAAATCGCCGGATTGATCTCGATGCCGCTAATTTTCCTGGCGCCGAACAGCAGCGCGGAAAGAACGTCGCGGCCGCCGCCGACGCCGACGACCGCGACATCGGCCGTCGGCTGCACAAGATAAGCGCCGTTGATGACGTCGTCCTTCAGATAGCCGAGCTTGCCAAGGTCGCCGTCGAAGCGGGTGATGACGGTGGCGGCATCGGCGTCGATGTCGAGATATTTCTGATCGATCTTGGTCGTCGGCGTTCGCGAAAAGCCCCAGCCGAACGGCACGGATTCGCCCATCGCCGTCACGCGGACGCGTGAATAGGTGTTCCAGCGCTCGAACAACGTTCCGGTTTGTTGCGTGCCCTTGGCCCAGAACACGCCGAGATGGCTCTTGCCGGAAACATCCAGCGCCGCATGCACCATCGCGGCGGCTCCCAGCGACAGCGCGACGGCGCCGCTGAGACGCAGTGTGCGAACGTCGCCGCTGCCGCGCACCACCATCCAGCCGGCACCTGCGGCCATCGCGCCGATGCCCAGCGTGGCGCTGACGGGATCGATCACCAGCAGCACGAAGATGATGCCGAGACAGCCGACGGCGGCACCGGCGAGGTCAGCCGCGTAGAGCCAGCCGCCGCTATAGGGCATGCGCGTCAGCAGCAGCGTGATGCAGACGCCGCTTGCGGAGAGCGGGATCACGAAGGCGATCGTCGTGGTTAGCAGCGCCAGCCACAGATACTCAACAGGTACCAGCACCGGTGCGCACAAAAAGCAGATCATGGCGCCGACGCCGGTGACGGCAAACCAGGAGGCGTGGCGCGCGAATTCCGGTCCGACGCGTTCGGGCGCATAGCGGGTGGGGTTGTTGTAAACCTCCATCGCGCCGCGGGTCAGCCCGAGCATTGCCAGCGAAATCGCCGCAAACGCGAAATGGTAATACAGCATCACGCTGAAGAACCGCGTGATCAGGATCTGGTAGGACAGCGTGACCGATGCCAATACGAAAATCGCAAAATAGTGGCGGCCAGTAATTTTTGGGAAGGGCTGCAAAACAGGGCTCCTCAATGACGCCAACCAATGCGCGCTGCTGCCCCTTTGCCTATGCTAGATTCCGTAATGTTCGCTTAAATAAATCGCATGATTTGAAGCGCCGGGCGCAACGGACCAATCGCGAGCCAGGCGCAATCGCCCGGCGCAATGGTTAACGCAGGCCTAATGGCAACTTGCGACGAAGTGGACGCTCTTCACGTCACCGGTCCCGGCGTGAACAGCGTGAGATCGTTGTGAATGCCCCAGCGGTCGGACCACACTTTGGTGCGGCCGCTCGCGACATCGAGGATCAGGCGGAACAGATCCCAGCCGGTTTCCTCGATCGTCGCCTCGCCGGTGGCGATGCGGCCGGCGTCGAAGTCGATCAAATCCTTCCAGCGCCGCGCCAGTTCGGTGCGCGTCGATACCTTGATGACGGGGGCAGCGGCGAGCCCATAGGGCGTGCCGCGGCCGGTGGTGAACACCTGCAATGTCATTCCCGACGCAAGCTGCAGCGTGCCGCAGATGAAGTCGCTGGCGGGCGTGGCCGCAAAGATCATGCCTTTTGTGCGCACCCGCTCGCCCGGCGACAGCACGTCGACGATCGGGCTGGTGCCTGATTTGACGATCGAGCCCAGTGACTTCTCCACGATGTTGGCGAGCCCGCCCTTCTTGTTGCCGGGCGTGGTGTTGGCGCTGCGGTCGGCGTCGCCCTTGGCGAGATAGCCGTCATACCAGTCCATTTCACGGATCAGTGCGCGGCCGACATCCTCATTGGCGGCGCGCCGCGTCAACAGATGAATGGCGTCGCGCACTTCGGTGACTTCGGAAAACATCACGGCTGCGCCTGCGCGCACCAGCAGATCGGCGGCGAAGCCGAGTGCGGGATTGGCGGTCACGCCGGAAAACGCATCGGAGCCGCCGCATTGCAGGCCGATCACGAGGTCGGAGGCGGGGCAGGTTTCGCGGCGGCGCGCATTGAGCACGGCAAGCCGCGCGTCCGCCATTTCCAAGACGGCGTCGACGATGGCGCCAAACCCGTCGAACGCCTCGTCCTGCATCCGCACCACGCTGCTGTCTGTCCCTTCCGGAAGCAGCCGCTCGGGCACCAGTTTTTCGCAGCCGAGGCCGACGACCATGACTTCGCCGCCGAAATTCGGGTTCAAGGCGAGGTTCTGCAGCGTCCGTATCGGCACGATCGCCAGCGGCGCATTGATCGCGACGCCGCAGCCGTAATTATGCGTCAGCCCGACGACGTCATCGACATTGGGATATTTCGGCAGCAGTTCGGCCTTGATGCGCTTGATCGCAAATTGCAGCGTGCCGGCGACGCATTGCACGCTGGTCGAGATCGCCAGCACGTTCTTGGTGCCAACCGAACCATCGGGATTGCGAAAGCCTTCGAACGTGTAGCCTTCAAGCGGCGCCTGCGGGGTGGGGACGGCGGTCGCGAGTTCGAGCTTGTCGAGCTCGGGCGGCGTCGGCATGTCGATGCGCGCCTCGTCGACCCATTCGCCGGCCAGGATCGGCCGGGCCGCGGTGCCGATCACCTCGTTGTAGCGGCGGATCGGTTCGCCCTCGGGAATGTCCGACAGCGCCACCTTGTGGCCCTGCGGCACGAAGGTGCGCAGCTCGAGACCGCAGGCAAAGCGGCTCTTCGCCGGCAGCCCGAGATCGTTGACCACGATCGCGACATTGTCGTTGGGGTCGAGCCGGATGTAGCGCGGTTCAAAGGCCTGCGCCGTCGCAGTTCCCGTCACAAAAGTCTCCTTAAGCATGCTGCTGCCGCATCCCGCGCCAGTCAGGACAAGTATAGGCCGCTTTGGCGAATATATGAAACTCACGCACCTGACGCATGGCGATGATCAGCTGCCGCACGCATTCAGCCATTGTGACGGGGCGGGCCAGTGCGCTAGCCTCGGTGCCAAGAAAATGTACCAAGAAACGCCAAAGCGAAAACGAAGGGCCAAGCATGGGCAAGAAGATAGCGATCATCGGAGCCGGCGCCGTCGGCGGCTATGCAGGCGCCCACATGGTGCGGGTGGGCGAGGACGTGACGTTCATCGATCCCTGGCCCGAGCATGTCGAGCATATGCGCAAGCACGGCCTGCGCGTCACCCACGCCATGGATGTTCCGGAATTCTCGGTTCCGGTACGCGCGCTGCACGTCACGGACGCGCAGCAGCTTGCGAAGGAGGCGCCGGTCGACGTCGCCTTCGTTTGCATGAAATCCTACGACACCGCCTGGGCCACCATGCTGATCCGGCAATATCTGGCGCCGGATGGCTATGTGGTGTCGCTGCAGAACTGCATGAATGAAGAAACCATCGCCGGCATCGTCGGCTGGGGCAAGACGCTCGGCTGCATCGCCAGCAGCATCACCGTCAATCTGCCGGAGCCCGGCCACATCCATCGCGGCGCCGGCAAGCACGGGGCGGCGCACACGGTGTTTCGCGCCGGCGAAGTGCACGGCCGCATCACGCCACGGGCGGAGGAAATCTGCCGCCTGGTCGGTTACACCGACAGCGCCAAGGTCACCAGCAATCTGTGGGGCGAGCGCTGGTCCAAGCTGGTCGCCAACGTCATGGGCAACGGGCTCTCCGCCTGCACGGGCATGACCGGCGGCCAGATGCTGGAGAGCGAGCCGATCCGCCGCTTCTCCACCCGGCTCGGCAGCGAGGCCATTCGCGTCGGCCAGGCGCATGGCTATCAGCTCGAAGAGATCCTGCATCTGGCGCCGGAGACCATCGCGCGGGCCGGCGAGGGCGACGAGGCGGCGATGCGCGCCTGCGACGAGCAGCGCTTCGCGGACGGCAAGCGCACGGCATCAGGGCAACGTCCCTCGATGGGCCAGGACATGCAGAAGGGCCGGCGCACCGAGATCGAATTCATCAACGGATTTGTGGTTGATGAGGGCGAGAAGATCGGCATCGCTTGCCGCGCCAATGCCGCGCTGACTGACATCGTCATGCGCGTCGAACGGGGCGAGCTGAAGCCGGATCCGCGGCATATCACCGAGCTGCGGTTGAATTGAGGCCCACGCGGTTGCGATCACCGCCACCACCCATCAAGGGGCTATGATTTTCCCTGAGTTGTCGTAACCTGCGTATATCGCCTGAGATATCGGGAGGTGTGCCATGCGTCTCTTTCTTTGTGGGTTTATTTTGATGGCTTCGATTGCAACGGCGACTGCGGATGCAAAGACAGATGCGCTTCAGATCATCGATAGATGGGCCAAGGCATTCACGGCGTCGGACGTTGACGCAATCGTAAAGCTCTACGCGCCCGACGCGTTGTTCATGGGGACCGGAAGCAAGGCAGTCGTGACCAAGCCCGAGGGTATCAGAACCTATTTTGAAGCCGCGCTTCTCAACAACCGGCCGAGAGGGGCCACCCTCAACAGCTATGAATCGATGGTGCTCTCTGACAACGCCGTGTTGGTTACCGGTCTCGATACGACGACTCGTGTCAAAGACGGAACCCCGATCAGCGCATCGGGACGGGTCACTTTCGTCGTGGCAAAGCGCGGAGCCGATTGGCAGATCGTGCATTTCCATCGGTCGGCCATGCCGCAATAAGCGGCTCACGTATTGGTGCGGCGCTGGACCTCTGCTGCGCGAGCCTTTAAGTAATTCCGATGGACATTGCATCGGATGCGCCGCAGTCGCGCTATTTTCAGTCGCAGGGGCTCAAGCTTCATTTCACGGATTGGGGTAACGCATCGGCGCCGCCATTGCTGCTGGTGCATGGCGGCCTCGATCACTCCCGCAGCTGGGATTATCTGGCGCGGGCGCTGGCTGCGGATTTTCACGTCGTGGCGCCCGATCTGCGCGGCCATGGCGATTCCGGCTGGGCGTTCGGCTCCAGCTACAGCCTTGCCGACCACGTCTACGATCTCACTGGCCTGGTGAAAGCGGAAGGTTTTGGCAAAGTCGCCATCGTCGGCCATTCGATGGGCGGCATGGTCAGCCTGACCTATGCCGGCGCGTTTCCGGAGCGCGTGTCAAAGCTGGTCGTGCTCGACGGCGTGACCAATTTTCCGGCGCGGCGCCCAAAGCCTGCCGACGTCAGGATCACGGATTGGGCCGGCGATCTCGACAAGCTGGCGCAGCGAAAGATCCACCGCTATCCGACCGTGGCCGACGGCGCCGATCGGATCGTCGGCCGCAACCCGCGGCTGACGCGCGAGCAGGCGCTGCATCTGGCCACCCACGGCATGAAGCGCAACGACGACGGCAGCTTCAGCTGGAAATACGATCCCTATTTGCGGGCGCGTGCGCCCTATCGGCTGTCACTCGAAGACAATATCGGATTGTGGTCGCGCATCGCATGCCCGACGCTGCTGGTCGCGGCCAGCGAAAGTTTTCTGCCCGATCCCGAGAAGGCCGGCGTGATGTCGCATTTCAGGCACGCCGAACTCGCCAAGATCGCCGGCGCCGGCCACTGGCTGCAGCACGACAGACCGGATGAGGTTCTGGGGTTGATCCAGCGGTTTCTTACGCAATCTTGAGGGCTGGCGTAGCACGGCCCGGCGGTTCATCGATTTCCTCCACACCGGCAGCCATCCGGCACATCATCATCGCTTCGCGCAAGGTCGCCGCGGCGATGTCGGCTTTGGCCGCCTCCCGCAGTTCTTCCAACGCTTCCTTGTCGAGGTTCTCGGCCCAGCAACCGAGCATGACGATCGTGGCCTTTGGCAATTGGCGACGCAGCCGCCGAACCGAGTAGCGCATGTGTGCGGGACTGCCGGCGTCGAGGTAGGACAGGCAGACGATCGCGACGCCGGTGAAATCCAGCTGCACGATCTTGCTTGACGAAAGCGCGTCCGCAGGCTCGACCCGTGCGCCGAGGCCGTGCGCGTTGGAAAGCTGTGCAAACAGCACCGCTGCGGCTTCGTCGAGCGGGGTGCGTCCGGCCAGGCAGAACACCGGCGCCTCTCCCTGCCAGTGAAGCGGAAGATCGGCTTTTTGCACGACCGGCAAATTGCTGGAAATCGCTGCATCCGGGACGGTTTCGACCGCGGCCGCCGCCTCGGCGTCCATGGTCGGCGAGGTCCCCTCGGGGATCGAATCGTCCTGGGTGGAAAGGTCACTGGCAAACTCGGTAACGGCGTCGCGAATCTTGGTCATGCGCGCCTGGTCCAGGGCATCGCGCTTTGCATCTGCCTGCGCCAGTTGCAGGCCTCGTAGGGCGACCTCGTCGAAGTACGAAGACAGCGATTTCTCCTTCAGGAATTCTTCGGCCTTTCCTGCCGCCTCGATCGGATCGCCGGCAAGCATTCGCTGGTAGAACATTTCCGGCGGTGACAATGCAGGCCGGTCGCCAAAAATCACGTCGAGAAATTCAAGCCGCTCGACATGACGTCCGAGGACGACGAGGCAAACCGTCAAAGGCGTTGCAAGGACGAGCCCGATGGGTCCCCACAATGCGGTCCAGAACGTCGCTGAAGCGACGATAGCGACGGGAGAAAGGCCGGTGCTCTGGCCGTAGGCGAGAGGCTCCACCACCTGGCTGATGATCGGTCCAACGCCCAGAAAAAGCACGATCGTCCATGCCAGCATCGACCAGCCGGGATCGACGGCGGCCGCCAACGCCAGCGGAAAAGCCGCGGAGATGGCTGTGCCGATGTAGGGGACGAACCGCAGCACGGCCGCCAGAATGCCCCAGAGGATCGCGCTGGGAATACCTATGAACGATAGTCCCGCCCCGATGAGCACGCCGAAAGTGGCGTTGATCATCAACTGAGCCAAAAACAGCCGGCTAAGGCGCTTCGCCGCATCGTCCAGCGCCGCTGTCGTGCGTTGCAAATCATGCGAGCCCGCCAATCGAATCAGGCGGTTTCGCAGATCCTCGCGCTGGATCAGGATGAAGATGACGAAAATGATGATGATGCCGGTGGTCGCCAGCGGATTGAGCAATGGTGCGATCAAGGTTCGCAGATTCTCCAGAGCTCCCGGGTCGGGCTGACGCACTTCAACGGGAATAGGCAGGGTCGTTCCGGCAGCGTTCGGCGCGCCGAGACGTGGGATTGCTCCCCGAGCCGACTTGTCCTCCTTTGGCCTGTCGAGCTCCCGGCTCAACTCCTGGAGCATATCCGCCGCACGTTCGAGGGTGCCGCTACTCGCCGTGGCGCCGCGCACCGACTTGATCTTTTCACGCATCGTAGATTGATAAACCGGCAAGTCTCCGGCTAGTTGGGTCAATTGATTGGCGATCAGGGTGCCAAGGCCGAAGATCACCGAGAATGCCAGAAAGACGATGCCCACGACCGCCAGGCTGCGGGGAACGCGGGCGCGCTGCAGCAGTCCGACCGGCGGGCCGAGCACAAAGCTGAGAAGAATAGCGAGCGCGATGGGTACGAATATTTCTCGGCCGAAATACAGCGCCGCAATGAACAATGCGGCGAGGATCGAGCAGGCGACGGCACTCAGCAAAGCCAGCAACTCGTCCATCGTGCGTCCGGTGCTGACTTTTCGGGTGATCAAACTCATTGAAGCTTTCTGAGACGGTGCGGCAGTAGAAGCCCGCCGGCACAAAAAATGGTCTGAATATCCAGTCGTGAACCAAGGCGCGACCGGCGCATAGGTTGCACCGGTTAGGGCGGTGTATTTACCGCAGACCACGGAACCATTTTGCGAACTGCGAACCAGCCTTCGTCAAAGGATTTTGGCGAGCAGGTTGCCAGCCGGTGCGGTCCGCGACATCGAACTAATCCGGCAACAACGGGTTATCCTGCATGCAAAAAGGCAAGCCACGCTGCGCCGGCCCAATGAACATGCAGCCCGTCGATCACAGTTCGACGAGGCCGGCACCGTTGCTTCCTGCAATGCCCGGCTCGGACGAAGCGGATCATTTGAGAGCATCAGTGCCGAAAACCAAACCGACCAGAGCCGATGCCGTCCGCGCCGCGAAGGCAAAGATCATGCGGCGCAATTCACTGCGAAAGCAGCGGCTGGCGCAAAAGGCATGACACCGGAAAAACCTCAGTTCCTGAAATCGTTTTCACGATCCAACTGTTGAAGGTATGACAGCCCATGCACGGTCAAGCGGTGCTCGTTCGTTTCACCGTCAAGGTATAATTTCATCAGATGCCTTGAAAGACGCTCGCGGGCGCCCTTCGTCTCGGAACGGTCCGCAAGGGCGCCGTATATGCTCAGCGCGCGATCCACGGGTAGCGTTTGCATTGGGCCATCTCATCGGTTGAGTTCGATCTGAGGAGGTAAAGCCCGCTCCTCCGTATCGTTCCGGAATTATGCTGATGCAATCGTAAGCGTCAGGTTCGGAAAAACACGAAATAGACAATTGCCAGAGTGACAACGGCAATACCCAGGCTAATGATGAGCAAAAACAGTATCGACGGTCCAGGCTCGGCCTGGCGAGCTTCCGTTGGCGTTTCGATAATGACGCCGTGTTTTTTGATGGCCATACGGTTCCTTCGCTGGGACTATCTGCCAAAGCCCCGGATCGAGGTCGGGTTGGTCGAACACCGGTGTTGGCTATCCCTTGCTGGAGACCAAGCCGCCTGGGTCACGATGGTTCCGGCCAATAAGCGACCCGTTGGCTCACCCACCCTACGGACCCACGCCGCCTAATACCCCGCCACCTGATGCGGCCTGAACAGCCGGCCCTTTTCCACCACCAGCACGACGCCGAGCGATGCCAGCGTGCACAGGAAGAAGCCGGTCGCGAACGGCAGCAGCGTGCCGTCATAATCCTGGCCGATCGTGGTGCCGATGCCGATGCCGAGCAGGGTGGTGATCGATCCGTACAGCGACGAGGCGGTACCGGCGATGTGGCCCTGGGGCTCCATCGCCAGCGCGGTGAAGTTGGCGATCATCAGCCCGAATGCGAACATCATCGACGCCGACAGCACCATGAACAGCGGCAAGGGCAGCATCTGCCATTTCACCGCCGCCAGCATGATACCCGATATGGCGACGTAGCCGAGCAATGCGCCGTGTGAAATCACGCGCATGCCGAGGCGGTTGACGAAGCGGGAGTTGACGAAGCCGGCGATCGCCGTGCCGATCGCGATGCCTGCGAAGGCAATCGGGAAATAATGCCCGAGCTGGTAGATATCGGTGAACACCTGCTGCGAGGTGAACACGAAAGCGAACAGCGAACCGAGCACGCCGCCGGAGACGAGCGCGTAACCCAGCGTCTGGCGGTTGGTGACGGTCTGGCGGAAGGCGTCGAATATTTCGCGGACGGCGAGCGAGCGGCGCAGCTGAGGCGGCAGCGTCTCCGGCATGCGCCAGGCGCTCCAGATCAGCGTCACCACACCATAGGCCATCAGCACGATGAAGATGCCGCGCCATTGCGTCAGCAGCAGCACCGCCTGGCCGAACGAGGGCGCGATCACGGGCACCGCGATGAACACCATCATCGCCAGCGACATCACGCTCGCCATGCGGCGGCCGGCATAGCAGTCGCGCACGATCGAGGTGGCGATGACGCGGGTCGCGGAGGTGCCGAGCCCTTGCAGCGCGCGCGCCAGCAGCAGGGTCTCGAACGAGGGGGCGGCGATCGCCAGCAGGCTGGCGATGAAATAGACGGTCATGCCGCCCAGCAGCACCGGCCGGCGGCCGAAGCGATCGGACAGCGGTCCCATCACGAACTGGCCGACGCCGAACCCGACGATGAAGATCGACAGCACCATCTGCGGACGGTTGGCGTCGGCGAGGTGGAATGCGGAGCGGATGTTCGGCAGCGCCGGCAGCATCATGTCCATCGCCAGCGGGTTCAGCGCCATGATGGAGGCGATGATGACGACGAATTCGGGGAAGCCCATCGGGCGGTGGCCTGAGGAAACCCAGGCATTGGCATTGATTTCAGACACTTACGACCTCATTTCAGACCGGGATTCTACCGGTAATGCTGCGTTGCACAACTCCTATTCCGGGATGGCAGCCCGTCCGGGAGAGATGAGGTTGCGGGGTAGGGGGTCGTCGTTCCCCTGAACCGGGCCGACTCGTCATTCCGGGGGCGCGCGAAGCGCGAGCCCGGAATCCATCAGGCCGCATGCGCTGTCGCTTAATGGATTCCCTCGCTGCGCGAGCCCCGGAATGACGACAGGGCGGATTGCTGCCGCCTGCGACAAACTAGCCCGACGGGCAAATCACTTCCGATTTACGGAAATCATGTCAAGCCCCGAAACAAAAAATATTTCGCTTTTCAAGAAGGTCGATTCAGATGCATGTTTCTCGCCGTCTCGCCCGGCAAGAGGGGCGTGCGCACGTCACGAACGCGCGGCGGGATGCGGTGGACGCTGGTTCACGCCTGACGATGGCGTGGACTCAAGCGTACGGCAAAACCGTGTGGTCCTGGCGCCCGTTGCCGGCGTCAAGCTGTCGGAGAAGCGCGAGCGGAAACGACAGCGACGGAGTCAATCAAGAACTCGTCTCCGGGGAGAGCGCGGCATAAGCCGTAAAGCCATTGCGCAGGGAAGGCCGGGTGTTCTCCGCTGCCCTGTATGCTCGTGTGCAGCCTACTTAGTGCAAACCGCACACGGGACCGCGGGTGCAGCGCGCACCCGGTCTTCCCTGCGCCCTCTCAATGGAGGGCGGGAAGTTTCTGGCAAAGCTCGGGCGCAATGCGTCGCGAGAATGCGAGAGTGCGTTTTGGATAATGGTGCAACAACAAAACACCGCCGTCGTCCCGGCCTTGAGCCGGGACCCATATGTGGACGGCCCCCGTGCCACAAGAGTTTTTTGACGGTCTGATCGGATCGCTTGCATCCATATG